>CBFGJU010000239.1:0-2284 GCA_965649155.1 Caldifarciminota bacterium
ATAAAGCTCAGAGCACGGACGAGCCAATTATGACCCACTTCCTGCATGAACTTCACCTCCACGCGCCGGATGGTCTCAGGATGCCCCGATGCAATGCCATTAGATACCTGATCCGCCTCCCACATCAAAGTGGGGTCTTCACCATAACAAAGGGCGAAATTTTCTGAGCTTTTTCTTGATGGGATTTTCAGGAGTTCTTATTAGAACCCTGGTCTTTTGAATTGAGACGAACCCGGCCCGGATCACTTCAGGCCTTGACAGTTCCAGGTTTTACGCTTATATAATAAGCAGTGAGCATGATTTTGCGGAACCGTGTTTCGGACGCCCTGGGGCGGATTGAGTGTCTGGCCCTCTGGCTGGACTCTCAAAAGGGGTCCGGGTGTGCCCTGAGTGCACAATTGATAATGTAATATTCGGAAAGGAAGCCCGCGTGAGCGCGGGCTGGGAGGTGTGCCCCGGCCTTCTGGCCGGGGTTTGTTTGTGTGGCGCGAGGGCCCTCTCTTGCCGGATAATTTGCCTGTGATCGTCCTTGGAATTGAAACATCCGGTCCGTCGTCATATCTCGCCCTTGCTGGCGGAGATATCCGGATTGAGGTTAGCTGTTTGACCCCTTTTTCCCACGCCGAATCTCTCAATAACCTGTTGAGATTACTGGAAGAGATGGTTCCCCTTTCCGAGATTGATGGAATAGCCCTCTCGGTTGGCCCTGGCTTTTTCACTTCTCTGAGAGCCGGCGCGTCAATGGCAAAGGCCCTGGCGATGACCCTCGGCCTTCCGGTTGTTGGCGTCCCGACCCTAAAGGCCCTGGCGAAGGACGCGGGACCGGGGTTGATAGCTCCCGCGCTTGACGCGAAGAAGGGCCAGGTCTATGGCGCGATATACAGAGTCGGCAAAGATGTTCTGGAGCTTTCACCCGCGGGAATATACGGGCCGGACGAATTCATCACATTTGCCAGAGGCCTTGGAGCAGATGCTTTTGCTGGCGATGGCGCTATCAAATACAACATGATACCTCTGGTTCGGATCCAGAGGCCATCCGCTCTCACTATTGCCCGGATGGGCATTGATGCGCTCGCTGAGGGCAGGATCCTGCCAACCCTGGAATTCCTCCCAGAATACATAAGGGAGCCGGACGCTGTCTCCCTCGCAAAAGGAAAATGACCCTTTCCCTGCTTCTCGTTATATCCGCCGATGCCTCGGTTCCATTTTTCCTCGGTTGGTCTGATGATGCTTCCAGGGTTGCTTTCTTTCAATACGGGGTTCACGACGGAAGCGGTTTCCCGTTCGCATACCTTGAGATACAGGGGCCGCAATTGACCGAAAAACACTTCTACGAGTTCTTCTGCTACGAGGAGGAAACAAACGATGAATGGTTCATCCTGAGGGCAAGGGAGGCCGCTCGGGCCTCCGGGGTTTCCGGAGACAGGATGGGTCAGAAATTGGAAGTCAGGCTCGTGGATACCATGAGGATGTGCTGTGATACCTGTCCGACAATTCTCAGGAAATATTCCTGTGGTAATGGGATGTTCTACATAGAAGAAACCCACTGCGCCGAGGCAGGTGACAACCCCTGGCCGCAGGGTGCTGTGAAAGGACTCTGGGGGAAAAAAGAGGTTTTTTCGTTCCCCATTGAGGGGAACGGGTTCTCCTGGTGGCTCCAGGATGCTTATTCATACAAGGGCAGGCTCGCCCTGGTTTTGGGCTACATGATGCCTGGTTTTGAGGGTCCAGATACCAGGTTCAGGCTTTTTTCGGTTGAATTGAAATGAAGGACATAATCGCAATAGTTGGGCCATCAAAACCCGATCCAGAGACAAAAGAGAGGGCATTTGTTGCTGGCCGTGCGGTCGCGGAGGCAGGCTTTCTCTTGGCTACCGGTGGCCTTGGAGGCGCGATGTATCACGCTTCCCGAGGCGCGAAGAGAGCGGGCGGAACCGTGATAGCTGTTATCCCCGGGAGGGATCCCGGCAGGGCAAACCGCTACGCAGACATGGTCCTGGCGACCGGCCTCGGCTACATGCGAAATTTCCTCCTGGTCAACATATCCCGCGCTGTGGTGGCTGTTGGCATGAGTCCGGGGACGATGACCGAGATCACCTGGGCCCTGAAGGAACGCATTCCCACATTCGGTTTCATGCCTCCCCACCCCGGCCTTGAGATGCTTTTCTCGGAGGACGAGGAGAGGCTCAGGGAATTTCTCGCGAGAATTGCATGCAGATGAGCCTTGACTCATTCATTTATGACCAAGGCCCTCGTCAAGAGGTTTTGAATTCCGGATCCTGCA
>CBFGJU010000240.1:0-2274 GCA_965649155.1 Caldifarciminota bacterium
GGCCGAGCGTAGGTTAAAATTCTCGCGCAGGAGCTCCGCGGCCGCGGTCCGGCCCACGATCTTCCCGAGCTCGGCAGGCGAGCCCGGCGCGTATCTTATGCTGATTATCCTGAAAAGCGCGGTCGGGGCGGCAATCCTATCCGGCAGAAACGACATTGGCATGGAGGGAGATACGATCCTGCCATCAAGGCTGAGGGGCGCGCCGTCCTCGGCTATGAAGGCGTATCCGCTGTCGCAGAGGGCCTTTGCCAGGGTGGTCTTTCCTGACCCAGGTGGCCCAATCATCAATAGAGCGCCAGGCCCTGCCTGGACCGCTGAGGCGTGCAGGACCAGCGCGTCCGCGAGCTCATGCGCCAGCAGTCTCCTCGTCCAGTAGGAAAGCACATTGATGAAATCCAGCTCCGACGGGATCTCCCGGAAAAAACAGGAACTGCCCTCTATCTCAAAGGTTTCCTCCTGCTCCCTGAGGCCAACCTCAAGGAAGACATCCGGCGGGCCGGGGCTAGCGAACCTCGTTATGAAGCCACCGAAAAGGCCCGCGAGCTCATGCGGATAGCTCCAGGCTACCCTCTTACCAAAGTGAAGGGTGATGAGGCCCGGAGATGCGCTCATTTCTAGACGAGAAGACCCTTGGTCGCGAGCTCCTGGATGAAATCCCTGGCATCCGCGAGGGCCTGGCCTTCCGGTATGTCGTATTCCTCTGCAAGGAGCCTTGCTATCTCGGATTCGGGGAGCTCCGCGTTCTCCCAGATCAGGGCCGCGGTCTCGTTCAGGACAAAGGCCTCGTCCTGCTCGGGGTCATAAAGGATGAGACCGTCGGTTATTCGCTGTGCGAGGACTCCGCTCTTTCTCTTCATTGGGTCATCAGAAGGTATATGGTGAAGATCATCATTCCGGTTGTGAAGAGGTTCATGACGAAGTTGAAGTTTTCCATGGTGCATAGCCGGAATGCCTTTGGAACAACTATGACCTGGCCCGGCGAGACCGGCTCGTCCGCCCGTTTCCCGGAGAGTATCGCGCCCAGGTCAACGCGCCTGGTTTCCCACCTGTCGCCAGATCTTGTCCTGACGATAACGCCGGAAAGCCTGGCATCAGGAGTAGCTCCACCGGCGGCCTGGACAGCATCGGATATGGTCATGCCCTTCCTGAACTGAACAGGGCCGGGAGTGAAAACCCTCCCGGTGACCATGACCTGCGGCGGGATGAGGTTCTCAACCGATAGCAGAATGAGGGGATCCTTGTAATAGGGGGATAGATGGGCTCTCAGGGTGTCCTTGAACTCGTCAAAACTCAGCCCTCCGGCCCTTAATTTTCCTGTGAGTCTGATATAAAGGTAGCCGGAATCGTCTATTGCCCCGGTCTCGGAAAAACCGGAGGCTCCCGGAATCTCAACCTTCAGGATGTCGCCAGGCCTGAGGGTATCCGGGGAAACCGCGATGAGAAAAACATAAGCGAGCACGGGAAAAGTTTAATGGCAAGGGCCAGTCCCACGCAATAAAAAGCCCCGGCGAACCGGGGCGTGGGTTGAAAGCTTATCAATAGCTATTTGCCCATGATGGGGGCTTTCGCTGTTGCTGTCCCGGAGCTAGTTGACAGGACGAAGTAATATATTCCCTCAGGAAGCCCGGCCGTGGAAACCGTTGCCCTGTGATAGCCTGCTGAAACCTGGTCCCCGAATGCTTCCTTGACGAGCTTGCCGGACGGGTCATACAGCGCGACCGAGGCATAGCCCTCGCGTGGAACCGAGAAGAGGAGCTCAAACCTGCCCCTGTGGGGAACCGCTATTATTGAAATGCCGGGCGGGCTTGAGGTTTCCACGGCTATGTTCTCGTAAAGGGGCCTTATGCAGACCCACCTGTAGAACATGTCCGCGTCCGTTATCAGGAAGTCCATGTCAGACCAGACAACGCAAGCGCAGGTGTCCTTCGCGGCTGTTGACGGCAGGATTGACCAGTGCCGGGTGTTGTTGGAAGCGTTGACAGCAGGCCATGACCAGTTTTGTCCCCAGTCAAAAGAGTGTTGATACATGATCTCGCCGTTGAACAAAGATGTGTTCCTGAACCACCAGAAGATGTGGACATATCTGCCTGTTGGGTCGCAAGCCACGGATGGCGCGGCGGCCCAGCCGCCCCCGTGGGCCATCGCGGAATCTATAGTCATGGCCGCGCCGGATCCATCCGGTATCCAGGTCGCGCCGTTATCAGTGGAGCGCTTAAACCTTATGTAATAGGCATCATCCCATGCGGCATAAACATAGTTGCCGGCCGCGGCTAT
>CBFGJU010000241.1:0-2271 GCA_965649155.1 Caldifarciminota bacterium
GTGCAAGGTTTACGCGGCCGGCCCGGGGTTTTCATCATATCATCACCTTTATGGTTTTTAAGCCTGCAGGATATCTCAGGATACCCAAATATACACCACCTACTTCTATCTTGGGGATGAAGGTGTGGCCGCCAGCCGGAATGAGGCCATTGTAAAGCCTCTGAACGAGCCTCCCGGATACATCGTATATGTCCAGCTGAACCTGGATAGGGTTCGGAGTGAATAGATATAAGTTTCTCCCAATCAGTCTGAACTCAAGAGCGTTTTCCGAAACACCCTCATCCAAGCTCAGGAGTTGGCCACAGTTTGTGCTATCATAAGGATCATCTATAACTGTCAAGTTAGAAGGCAGGTTCGTTGAATAGTATGTTCCAACAACGAGCTCCGCGCAACCATCGTCATCCACATCGCCAGCAAAGGGCCCATTAATCCAGAAGCCCAATGCTATCTTCCAGAGGAGTGAGCCATCCTCAGCATTAAGGCAATAGAGGGTATCGGGATGAAGGTTTTGCTGACTCACAAGGTATTCCAGCTTGTTGTCTCCGTCAATATCCATCAGTGCCCCAGGCTCATGCACTTTCCCTGGCATGGTCCGGATCCACTTCATTGAACCGTCGCTACCCCTCAGACAATAGACCCTGGAGTCATCTGAGCCTATAAATACCTCCAGTTTCCCGTCAGCATCAACATCCCCCAAAGAAGGAGAGGAGAACACGGAACCCAGGGTTGCATAAGCCCATTTCTGACTGCCATTTGAGCCGCGCAAACAATAGACCGTGCCCTTCCAAGTGCCTACAATTACCTCAACTTGTCCATCCAGATCCAGATCTGCTACCGCCGGAGAGGAAAAAACAATTGAATCAGTTGTAAAAGCCCACTTCTGAATCCCGTCCGCACCTCTCAAGCAATACACCTTATTGTCGTAGGAACCTATGACCACCTCCAGATAACCATCCCCATCGCAATCAACCACAGCAGGACAAGATTGAACCCAACTCCCAGTAGTGAATGTCCATTTGGGAGTGCCGTCGGTTCCGTTCAAACAATAGACATTCCTGTCGTTGCTTCCGAAAACAACCTCAACATGCCCATCGTTATCAAGGTCAACCGCGGCGGCAGAGCTCAGCACATAGTTATTTGGCGTTACCTGGAACACCCATTTCGTTACGCCGTCGCTCCCTATAAGGCAATAGAAGTAGCTATCCGCAGAACCAACGAGGACCTCATTTGCTCCGTCTCCATCCACATCAGCTATGGTGGGAGAGGCAACCACTCCTATTATCTGATTTCCGGTCTGGAAGTCCCATATCTTCGTTCCATCAGAACCTCTAAGACAATAGACCTTTCCATCCCGTGAACCAAAAACAACATCAGTGTGTCCATCACCATCTGCATCGCCTATCGCGGCGAACTGGCGCTCCACATAGCTGTTTGGCCGGAAGCCCCATTTTATTACCGGGCTTGTTATAGCTCCCTTCATGATTTGGACGGCTTCGTGGGTGGGTGTGCCTCCCCACATGGGCCAGGTTCCGAGGACCTGGCATATCATCATATTGGTCATGAGAGATATGCTCATCATATTCACTCCTCAGTTTCAAATCTTAGAATAAAATGTTCCCTGGGATGTTCCCAGAAGACAGGATGCCTTATAATTTAATCATGTTGGACAGACAAAAGGCCCAGGAATTCAGACTCTTGTGGAAAAGGGATGAGGTGGATAAAGCCCTTGTCCTGGCAAGAAAACTTTTTAACGAGTGCATTGCCGAAGACGATCCCCGTGGTGCGGCTCAGGCACTGATATTCATATCTCATATACTCGTGCCCATAGGCAAATCCGATGACCTCAAGGCGGGGATCAATAAACTCAAAAGTATAGCCGCGAGAAAGGGAGATATGGTGCCCTATGTCTGGTTCCTTAGGGGTTACTCTGAGATACTTCTGGAGCAGGGAAGACTAAAGGAGACATCCGGACTGATAAAAGAGATCAGAGATACGGGCTGGGAGGATATTGCTCTCTTGACAAAAGCCCATTTAGCCTTGGTGCGGGGGGAACCCAAGTATACCCTTGAGATATTGGAGTTACATGAATCCAAGGATCCTATGTACATCCTATTGAAGGCTGATGCTCTGGCAGGGGTAGGGCGTTTTCGGGAGGCAATAGATCTCCTCACTGAGAGTCCGAAGGATAACCTTCCAATTGAGTCCATGAAAAAGGATACACTTGGATTCTGTTATATCAGCATGGGTGAATACGAACTTGCCAAGAGATAC
>CBFGJU010000242.1:0-2264 GCA_965649155.1 Caldifarciminota bacterium
GGGACCATAGCAGGTCAGTTCTTGAGGATTTGATCAAGTCGCTCTTTTAGCGGATGTCCAGCAGTTTTATCCCCTTCAGGAACTCCTTCATGTATGTTCTGTCCTTTTTGGTGAAGGAAAGGACGCCATCGTGGTTGAAAACAACCGCTATGAGTCTGTAACCATCGGTAGCGGCTATTATCCGGGAGACACCCTTTGTTTCCTCGCCCGTGTCCCTGTATGTTCTCTCCGCGCCCCACAGGCCGGCGACCTTGGTCTTTCCCTCACTTATAAGCACGCTTTCCTCGCCATAGCCCATCTCGGCGGTGAGCGCGTCCAGGCAGGCCTTTGAAGAAAGTGTCCCCTGCTCGTCCTCGGGGACATCAGCGAACATCAGCCTGGCATAAATATAGCCCCTCTCAAACCCAACCGAGGTCATGCCCGTTTCGGTCTCCTCGGAGGTCATTTCCCAGCCCAGGGGCAGTTTGAGGGATATACCGAAGGATGAATCCGCGTAGACCAGACCGCTGGCCAGAGCAAAGACTAGTATTTCTCCAATCACGGAGAGATTATAAGGCCAGGAAGGCCGGTCGCGCCTGGACTAAAAGTGGTAATTACAGGCCTGTTATCCATTATAATATGTGCCTGAACGGCAAGGAGGTGCAAAGATGAAGAGGTTGATTCTCGGAACGATCCTGGCGGTCTCACTGGCACAGGCGGGACTGCCGAATGTGAAGGATGAAAGTGGGGATGGTCTCTGGCCGCAGTCGTCTGAAGCGCCGGGCCAACCCACACTGATACCATCCGGACAGGTCACCTGGGTGAAGACCTACATCACATCTCAGAGGAGTCAAATATGGTTCCTCGCGCCCAACCACCACGCCGCGTGCGACATGGACAACGACTATGACATAGACATCGTCTTCACAGCGCTGGACTCGGACGAGCCATGGTGGGGCCAGGTCTATATAGCCTACAACCAGGGCTTCCCGGTATTCTCGGTCTCGGCCATAAGCTCGGAGGTTAGAACGCCATACGCGCTGGATGTTGACGACAGGAACGGCGATGGCCTCAAGGATGTCCTTTTCGCGTCCGCGAGGTATGATGAAGATACCTGGGGCGACTACTATGGCCACCCATTCTGGCTCATCGCTCCCAGCTGGACGCCAATTGACCTGGGCGAGTATGACTTCCCCAATCACTGCGCCGCATGGGACTTTGACGGGGATGGCACCCTTGACGCGGTCTTCGGGGACGAGAACACCGCGGTCTATGTTTCTCTCACCGGCGGAGGCGGCCTTAGGACAGCCATGTCCGGCTACGGTGAGGGGGTCGCGCTGGGCGATTTCAATGAGGACGGCCAGATGGACATCGTGTCCGCGGGGTGGGGCCCTGTTGCTGTAGCCCTGAACCTCGGAGGAGGACTGAACTGGAACGCTTATCAGGTAAGCCCCAAAGCCGCTCACGGGGTCCAGGTCGGGGATGTCAACGGCGACGGTCACCTTGACATAGTGGGTTGTCACCAGCATGTCATGCTTCTTTTGGGCAATGGCGCGGGAGGGTTCACCCCCGTGACCGTCTATTCCAATTTCGCGGATACCCTCCCCGGATTCTTCGGCCTCTCGGAATCAGAGGTTGGCATAGCAGACATAGACGGCGACGGCGACCAGGACATCATCGTCTCCACCATGAGGCCTTTGGTTCACACCATAGCCTGGTTTGACAACATGGGCGGCAATCCGCCGACATTCCAGATGTGGCCAGTTGAGCCCGGAACATCCCAGTATTCCTATGGCGTTGAGGTAAAGGATGTCAACAGGGATGGCTGTGTTGACATCATCGCAGGCATCAATAACAACCTGTATGTCTGGGTCAACACGGACTGCGCCACTGACATCACAGAGAGCTACACCGGCGCGCCGAAACATGCTCTCGCTTTCAGGGGAAGGCTCTCCGGCGGCCTCCTGAATATACAGGCAACCAGGCCCGTGGACGCGGCTTCTCTGGAGATATATAACGCCATGGGCGCGCGCGTCGCAGAAGCAAGATTCTCGGGCAGGGAGTTTTCCCTCCCGGTTTCGCTCCCGCGCGGGACCTATGTCTGCGTTCTCCGCTCTGAGGGCGAGAGATTCACTGGCAAGTTTGCTGGCGAAGGCGTCTTCTTTCTGGAACCCGTTGACAGGGTAGAACCATGGGAGATGGAAGAGGGAGAGTTTTAGGTAAGTAAATCCAGAACAAAAACCGGTAGGGGTCGTTCGCGAACGGCCCCTATTTTGTTATCAGCA
>CBFGJU010000243.1:0-2263 GCA_965649155.1 Caldifarciminota bacterium
GTGAGGCCGGGGACCATGGCCGCTGTGGTGGGCCTGGACGAGACCAGTATAAATGAAGCCCTCGCGGAGGCTGGCGGCACGGTCATAATAGCCAACATCAACTCTCCGGACCAGATAGTGATCTCAGGGGAAACGGGGGCCGTCGCGAGGGCACGAGAGCTGTTATCCCAGCGCGGGGCGAAGAGGGTCATCCCCCTGAAGGTCTCCGCGGCTTTTCACTCGCCACTCATGGAACCGGCATCAGAAGCTCTGAGGCCGGATATAGAGGCAACGGAGTTCAAGGCACCACGGGTTCCGGTGATACCCTGCGCTACAGCAAAGGCAACGAGCGATCCGGCCGATCTCAAGAAAGCCCTGCTTGTTCAGCTCCTGAGCCCGGTCCGGTGGACGGACATGCTATCCGAGGCGAAGAGCCTCGGCGCGGATAGGTTCCTGGAGATGGGGCCGGGAAAGGTCTTGCAGGGCCTGGCGAAGAGGACGATTCCGGACGCGACCACCGAAGGGTTCGGCTGAGATCTTGCATAAGACCTCTCTCTCAGAAACAAAGTCTGATCCAGGCTAGCCTGCAAGTTATCGGTGCAAAATAATATAGCCGTCCGGGCAAGGCTTTTAGCCTGCAGACACCACAAACATCCGCGCGGTTCCGCGGGGACTGAAACCCGCTCCGGGGAAGAATCTCCGTCATCATTTTCCACGCAGAAAGGCATGGAGGGTTGGAAAACCCGCGCTGGGAATGGGGATAAAACATGGCGGGTTGGAAAACTAGCGGGATATGAAGGAAGGTCATCAGCAGGGTTTTCACGGGTATCCGTCAGGGTGGACGAGGAGCCTGAGCTATTGCTGGTGGACAGGCGCAGGCCCTGACGAGCTACCATCTGTGGCACTGATAACCCTTATGAAATATTCAAGAGGTGAGGAAATGGGTAAGGGTCAGATAGCTAGCTTGTCAGGTTTCTCATCATCTTTATCCCGGAGGATGTCCCTATCACATCCGCTCCGGCCAACTGCATTCTCTGGAGATCCTCAAGGGTTCTTATGCCTCCGGAGGCTTTCACGCGACAGCCGGTTCCCTCAACCGCGAAGTGCAGGAGGGCAACATCGTATAATGTGGCCCCGCCAGCGAGGAATCCCGTGGAGGTCTTGACAAATGAGACGCCCGCGCCAGCAAGTGCCTTTGCGGAATTCTCTTTCTCGTCCTCGGAGAGAAGCCCGCACTCAAGGATTGCCTTGAGGGGGACCCCAAGAGAAAGAAGGGCCTTCGCTTCGCGCTCAAGGCCCGCGAAATCCCTTTCTTTGGCAAGAGAAATGTTGATCACATAGTCAATCTCGGAAACCCCAGCCTCTACCAGGAGCTCGGCCTCCCGCATCTTCACATCAAGCGGGTGGAACCCCATGGGAAAACCGACGACCGAGACCAGGGGCATCCGCTCCTTGCCTATGGCCTCACGGGCCACAGCCGCCATGCCCGGGCCCACGACTATTGACCTGAACGGATACTTGAGGCTTTCGGCGACGAATAGCCTGACCTGCTCCTGGGTTGCCTCTGGGTGCAGGAGGGTGTTGTCAATAACTCTCGCGACCTCATCCGGGGAAACGGGTTCAAGAAAGGCCTTTCTGGCCTCTTCGGCCCAGGCCTGCGCTTTTGGGTTCATGGGGAAATTATAAATTCTGCCGGCTATCGTCTGCCACCTGAGGAACAAGTTATTTCTGCTTTAGCAGGGCCTTTGATCGCTAATACCCTGGCCCGAACTGGATGTGGGGCACCCACTTGCCGCCATCATTGTCAAAGCCATAGCCCAGGTCAAGGCCGATTATGCCCAGGAGGGGAACCTCCACCCTCACGCCCACGCCAGCGCTTTTCTTCAGCTCCCTGGGATCAACCATGTTCAGGCGCCACCAGCTCTGGCCAGCGTCAAAGAAGGCCAGGAAATACATCTGCTCGGATATTCTGAAACGCTCCTCAAATGTCCCTATGAAAAAGTGCCTTCCGCCAATCACATTTCCGCCGGCCTCAACCCCGACAGACCTGTATGAGTAGCCCCTGAGGCCGTATGGGCCTATGTCTCCGAGGGCATAATACTCGTAGAAGGGAACATCCGTCCCTGTGGTTATGCCGAAAAGGCTTCCCCATTTCAGCGACAGGACAGAGACCAGCTTCTCCGACCTAAGGAACGCCTTGTAAAAAGAGGTGTTTATGGTGTGCTCGGTGTAGCTAACATCCCCGCCCAGAGGCCCGCCGGTGAACCCGAAGGTGTAGCCGACG
>CBFGJU010000244.1:0-2503 GCA_965649155.1 Caldifarciminota bacterium
GCCGTGACCAGGGCCACGAATGATTCCCCGAACAGCCCCGCGAAAGATCCTGCTATCACCTCGCCCGGCCCGTGCTCATCGCCATAGAACCTCTTTATACCCTGAGCGCCCGTCCTCTCGGTGAGCAGTTCAAGAAACCTGTCAACCGGAAGGGTTTCCTGGCCCACAAAGATATAGAAGGGCCTGAGCTCAAGCTTCGGGAAATCCCTGAGGAACTCAATGTGCCTCACCTTTATATTTTATTGCAGGGCGCGGTGGAGGGGCAAGATCGGTGAGCAGATGCAGGAACCCAACTTATGCCTCGTCCCTGGGCATAAGCGAGGCCTGCACCTACATCTATAACCATTACCGGGGGAGGAACACCAACAGTTCGTGGTGTCGGGAAAACTGGTTCGGGGGCAAATTTTGCGCGTGAAATGCGGGTTAGAACCTCTCCAAATAAACCCTGATCTCGCCCACCCTGGCCTCTATACGGCTTATCCGGGTGTTCCAGCGCATCTCCGCGGGGAGCCTTTCCCAGAATTGCGTTATGTCAACCCATAGCAGGTTGCCTTCCGTGCGAACCCCCTTTCTTATGAACCGAACGGCTGTTTTTACAAGAGACAGCGAACCCTCCTCCTCAAACCGGAACGAGAGCTCCTTCACCTCACCCCAGTGAACCCCATCCGGAATCAGCCTTGATTTCAGGTTTCCCGGCAAGAATGGCGCCCTTACTGACAGAACCAGGAACCCCTCCTCCATTTCAAGCCGCGTCTCCTTGACAGGTAGTCTTCCCCTGTAGACATCAAGGAGTAGCTCAACGAAACCCTGGCTAAGGGAGAAATAGCTCATTTTTTTACCAGAGCCTTGCTCGTTGTCCTATTACCCGACTTAACCGTTATCACATATGCCCCAGGGGCTAGGTTCCCGGTCTCAAGGATCATATTCCCATCGGAGGTCCCGGAAAGAACCCTTCTTCCCTCTGCGTTCCAGAGGGTGACTTCCGCGCCCGGAGGGGCTGTTATCTGCAGACTGCCGGAGAACGGGTTGGGATATGCCCTAGTGATCAATCCCGGCTCGGGTTCCTGTTCATCCGTGATGAGCTCTCCGCACCAGAGAACATGCCATATCTCGTCTATGTATAACTCCGCGCCGTCCGGGATACCATCCCCGTCGTCATCGCCGCTTGCCTCCTGTACTATGAAGGAATTCAGAAGCGTCCTGCACAGGGGCCGTGTTTCAGCGCTTACCACCCCAGCGTTGTTCCAGAAATACTGGTAGCCCCAGCCGGCCGCGGCCAGGTATCCCATGGAGACCGAGAGGCTGTCCCCTTCGTCAAGGTAGTCATTGGAAAAGTTGACCTGGTTCGGGGGGTATTCCGGATCGTTGAAGACCTGCGACCGGTCCCAGATGTCCAGGGGCCGCAGGTCTGCTATGCTACCTGCTGGGGTTGCGCCCATCATCCCCCAGAGGGATGTTGAGCCGGTGTGGGAGCCGTCCGTGTCGTATGTGGAGACTATGAGGGCCCCTCCGGCCTGGACCCAGGCCGCGAGGCTGTCCCAGTATTGGCCTATGCCGGGCATGGAAGCGTGATCCACTATGACAAGGTTCCACCCGCCTGTCCTCAAAGCGTTACCAAATCCGACCGGGTCCCTGAAATAGAGATTCCAGGTCAGATCCGCGGAATCCCTCAGGTAGTTCAATGCCTTGATCACCATGAGATCAGAGGGGCTCCCGACATACTGGGCGTCCGCGTAGACCAGGATGTCAACATACTGCCTGGTGGGGCCCATGCCCGTCATCACGAGAATCAAAAGGTTCATGGTGATATTTTAATACCCGGTGAAAGGAACGCGCAAGCATATTTCCGGTTAATGGTTCCCGGTTGTGAGCAAACTAGCGAAAGCTTTGAGGCGGTTATAATAACCCGATCAAGCCTCTTTAAGGAAGCCGCTTCCGCGCTTTTCGGAGTCCTCGCTCACTGATTCGGGCTGGATTTGCTCTGACCCCAAGAGAACAAGGTCCCGAAAGGCACACTGTCAAAATCCCCTCTTTAAACAGTGGGCAGGAACGGGTAGCAGAGAACTATATCTTTATAACCCTCGCCTTGCCCTTCATGCCTCTCGTGGCGTTCCTGGTGTCAATTACCAGCTTCGCGTTGTCAAGGATCATCTTCCAGTCCGTGCCCGCGTGATCCGTCGTTATCACGACTGCGTCCGCGGAGGAGAGGGCCTCCGGCGTGAGATTGACCGAAGCCATGTCCATTCCTTCTTCGGAGAGCTCAGGGACAAAGGGGTCGTGATACGAGACCACCGCGCCCTTTCCCCTGAGAAGTTTTATCACATCCAGCGCTGGAGATTCCCTGGTGTCGCCGATGTCAGGCTTGTATGCCACGCCGATGACCAGGATCTTTGAGTCCTTCAAAGGCTTCCTTTCGTCGTTGAGGGCGTTCGCCACGAGGCCAACAACATGCCTGGGCATGGAGGTGTTTATCTCGGACGCGACCTCTATCATGCGCGCGTTG
>CBFGJU010000244.1:2513-9857 GCA_965649155.1 Caldifarciminota bacterium
ATGTAGCCGAAACCCTTTGTCTCGGCGCCGTCTATCACCTCCCAGACATCTATGCCCAGGAGCTCGCACATTATGGCGAGCTCGTTGACCAGGGCTATGTTCACGGCCCTGAAGGTGTTTTCCAGCAATTTCACCATCTCCGCGGCCTTCGCCGAGCTCATCGGGACAGCCTTCTTGACCACCTTGTCGTATATGGCGCAGACCAGCTCTGTTGAGACCGGATCAACTCCCCCTACAACCTTCGGGGTGTTCTTTGGCCTGTGGACAGGGTCTCCGGGGTTTATCCTTTCGGGGCTGAATGTCAGGAAAAAGTCCTTTCCTGCGACAAGGCCGGTTTTCTCCAGCTCTGGCTTTATGACCTCGTCTGTTGTGCCCGGATAAACCGTTGACTCAAGTGAAACTGTGTGTCCCCGTCTAAGGTGCGGGGCAAAGGATGTTATCGCGCTCATGACATATCCCATGTCAGGGTCGCGCGTCTTTGAAAGGGGTGTGGGCACAGCTATGAAGACGAAATCGGCCTCCGAGAGCGCGCCGTAATCAACCGAGGCCTTTATGAGGCCCTTTTCCACGAAAACCTTAAGGATTTCCGTTGGGGTGTCAGGGATGTATGACACGCCCTGATTCACCATGTCCACCTTGGCTTTGTCAACATCAACGCCTATGACGCGGTAACCTTCCTCGGCGAAGTCAGCGGCCAGGGGCAGTCCGACATATCCGAGGCCGACCACGCCTACGATGGCTGTCCTGTCCTCAACCTTTTTCAGTATCTCTTCCCGCAAGATCATGCTTTTTTACTCCTTCTATCTCCGGAGCAAACAGCCTCGGAGAAACTCCTTCTTTGATCATTTTACAGATGGTTTCGCTGTGTTTCCTGTAATCGCCGGGGATGTGGGCATCCGATGCCACGGCGCTCACCAGTCCCTCCTTGAGAAAAGTCCCTACCCTCCTTTTCACATCGCGGCCGCGAATGCCGGCAAAGCTCCCGGAATTCGCCAGGACGCGAACCCCCCTTTCAACCAGCGCCCGCAGTTTTTCTGGCTTCATGTAGTAATAACGCTCCGGGTGCGCGAGAAGGGGCGTCAATCCTCTCTTTATCATGTCAAACAGGTAATCTCCGGCCGCGAGAACCTCGTTGACCAGTGGGAGCTCAACAAGCACGATCCTGGTCCCCTCCAAGCAAAGCCCTGCTGGATCAGTGCCCTCTATTATTGCCAGGATGTGAGCCTCGTATCCAGTGGCGATATGGAGGCCTGTTTTGGCGGTTATTGCGCCGGCGAGCTCGGCGAGCCTTTCCCTGCTGATTATCCTATTAGTATCAAATACATGCGGGGTAGCAAAGACCATCTCACAACCAGCCTCAAGGGCTTCATCAGCCATTCGGAGGCTATCCTCCATGTTCCGGGGACCGTCGTCAACACCCGGCAGGATGTGGGAGTGAAGGTCAATCCACCTCAAGCGCGCCCCTTGCTCGTTGAGGTTTATATTATAATGCTTTCTCGCGGTTGTTTTCCTGCCTTATAATCTCCTCCTTACCCGAAAGGGAGGTCCAGTATGAAAGCGAGAGAGATAGGCAAATGGTTGATGGCAGGGCTTCAATGGGGGACCGGGTTATACATTTTCTCAATTGCTGGGATATTACTGGCAACGGAGTGGGGGAGAAGTCCCCTCTTCGCCAGGCGCGCCACCGTGACCGGCTTCATCTTCTACATCCTGATCGTGATAATCCTGGTCATACTGGCCGTTGTCTGGAAAGCGGGGCAAGAGAAGAAACCCGCGAGAGGCATTCTTTCCAGCCTGCTCTTCTGGGGCGGGCTGAGCCTTCCGGGTTCCACCGTAGCGTTCGTTCTCTCCGCGTTGTGTCTCTATCTGGCAGGATTGATCGTTGGTGCGAAATTGCCCAGCCTCGGCGCGGTCAACTGGATAGGTGCCTGGTTCATAGCCCTCATCCTTTCCCTCCTAAAGGTCATCCTGACCATAGGAACCCTCCCCTCCTGCCCTAGGGCTTCGCCGGAGGACACTACGGATGGTGGTGGCTCGGCTCCCCCCGCATAGGGGTGAAAGCGGGGGTAGTGTTGGTTTATACTATTGGCCTATGAGGACGATTTTTCTCCTGGCCACAGCGGCCACCCTTGCCAGCGCCATTTCCGAGCCATTGCCAGCTGGCTGTTCACGGGGCATCTGGGGGGAAGGTTCGCTTGGCCTGAATTTTACCGGAGGCACAAGACAGGAGACCCAGCTTTCTGGCTGGGGTCTGAACGGCGGTGCAGGCCTCTACTGGTGGGTCCAACACAACATCGGGATCCGAGGCCAGTTCCGCTACATGGACTACAATTTCCGTTCCGGCAAGGACGCGGCTCCCGTGCTCTCCTATTCCTACATGGGCTACGGTGCCTGGGGCGCGCTCCTGCTTCGCCTTGCCAACGAGAACTCCTTGTTGATGCCATACATAGGCGCTGATGGGGGTTACCTCTGGCCGTTCCACGGCCTGGTCAAGGAGGATTCCAATATGGAGGAGATACCCTCGGATTCCCTTGAGTCAGTGGCCCTATATGGCGGCCTCGTTGGGCTATACATCCGAATGCCCCGGAATTCTCTCTGCAAGATAGAGGCTGGCTACGACCGGATGGGCGATGATTACCTCCTGAACATAAACACGGGATTCACCTTCAAGGTCTGGTGGTGAGAACCCTCAGATTCTTTCTCTATTTTATTCTCGGCCTCGTGCTTTTTTCAGGCCTGTCCCTTTGCTGTCTTAACGCGGTGATGCCCTGGGTCACCAGGACAGCCAGTGTTGAGGTTCCTGATCTGGCTGGTATGGACCAGGAGGATGCCAGGGATGAACTGAGACGCCTGGGACTCCGTATGAGAACCGATACCTCCCTTCCCTCTCGCGAGTTCCAGGAAGGAACCGTGATGTCGCAGAACCCAGCGCCCGGGACAGTCGTCAAGAAAGGGAGGCGTGTCACGGTCACCCTCAGCGCGGGCATAAAGCGGCTCGTTATTCCCGATCTTGAGGGCGAGGAAGGCGAGCACGGAAGGGCAATCCTCAGGAAGCTCGGCCTCGGCGTTCGGGTTGTGACAGTTGAGACAACTGATATGGAGGCGGGCTATATAATCGGGACCAGGCCCAGGGCCGGCACAGAGGTCACCGCGGGGGACACGATAACCCTGGTCATATCAGCAGGCCTGCCCCAGTTCATCCCGGACACCGTCATCTCGCAGATAGAAAGCCTTGAGGCCGGCGCGGATTCCGGCAGGGTGAAGAAGCCCGGACAATAAGCCTGGATAAGCCATCTGTTCCGGAGATCAAAAAACAGGAGCAGGTAAAACATCGCGAGCCCTTAAAAAACCCTTCCCGGACGGGAATGAATCATCTCATTCCTCCTCTGCCTCCCAGGAGAAGAAAAACGCTATGGTCAGTGGAATAAGGGGATTTTTCCTCTTTATGCCGCCAGCAAGGACACTCTCGGCCCCCTCTGCCAGCGCGAAGACATATTCCGGCAGAGCGGTTTTCACCGAGAGGCCGTAGATCACTGGCCCGGAGAATACCTGCGCGGTGAGTCCTACAAAACCGGTATTTATAGCATACATTTCTTTTCCTATAGCGTATTCCCGGAACCTGTAGAGCGCGCCGGCCCTCAACTGCCACCTGGAAAACCTGTATCCGGCGGATGCTCCCGCGTATATCTCGTCCGTGCCCAGGAACTCCCAACCGCCTGCGGCATCCAGGAGCCAGTTCTCTCCTTCTCTGCTCGCGCCAAATGCCGCGACTGCCCTCTGTGGCACCTGGAGTTCGTATTTCCTGTCGTTGTAACCCCAGGAACCCATATCGTGGTCTGGCGTGAAGCCCAGAAGCGCGTGGCCGTCTATCCGAAGGGTGTCGTGCCTGGTGTAGCAGTATAGATCGGTATAATCATCATCCAGGTCAACATTCGTTATGACGCTGTCCAGCCAGAGCGCGAAACGCCGGGTGTCAGTGGCGGAACCCCTTACGGTGAATCCGGGGGTGTAGGTGAGCATTCCACCGAACCTGTATGGCCCGGCTGGTCTCTGCAGGCCAAAAGTGAACGACGGAACCCAGACATCCTCCATCGCCATCTCTTGCCGCCAGAAAAGGATGCTGTCCATCTTTATCCTGCCCTGAAGGTCCGCATCCCACGCCACCGTGTCCGGAACGCTGACGGTCGGCCTCTCTGAGAATGTGTCCCCTATGACCCTGACCGTGAAATCAAGTGCTCCGGAATACCTGGTTATCGTGAAACCTGCTCCGGCTCTCATCGCGCCGAAATCCCCGCCAAGGCCCACCGAAAGGGGCATCGTCTTTATCCCGCCTTCCCCGGCACCAGTTATCACCGCGTAGCCGTGGGCATCAAGGTTCCAGGTCACTGGAATCCACTTTGTCAGGCTATCCACATCAGCTGAGGTGAGAGTGTCGTCAACAGAAGCGGTGAAGTGGCCCAGGTCTATCCTTTCTCCTCCAAGTATGTAGTCAATGCCAAACGCTTCCTCGCCCAGGTAGCTGAACGACGCGCCGAAGCCCTGAAAGTTGAGAACCGCGCTTATATTTTCTATTCCCTCCTTTTGCCTCACCGCGACAACGGATGGGACGCTGTAGCCCTTAACCACCCCCATGCCTCCGGGTGCTTCAAGCAAAGCGTATCCCTCCCGAAAATCCGCCATCGTGAAGGATAATGAGCCTTTCATGTAGGGAACCTGAAATATCCCGGCCGGGTTCGCCTCATAAGCTGGACTAACCAGGCGTGGCTCTGTTACCCAGGCGGAATACTGTGGGCTCAGGAAGCTTATGGTTATGTGGTTATAGGTGTCATCCTGCGCGAGAAGTAGCACAGGCAAGAGGATGCAGTGCCAGGCCGCCCCGCCTGCCCCTGTAAACGGAGCAATGCATTTTGAACCTGGTTTCACCTCAAGATTATAATCTGGCCAGTGTCCTCCGCGCAATTTATAAGGGTTGGTTTGCCTTACCTGCCAAAGGTGAGGGTGGTCGCGCTGGAAGGGCTTCTCGTTTCAGATCTGGATGGCCTGCAGATCGGAAGGCTTTTGCCGGGCGAGGATTGTAGGGTCTATCCGGGCGAGGATGCCGGGTTCTCTCCGGTTGAGCTCTCGGATGAGCCGCCGGGCCAGGAGATTCTCGCGGGGATTGAACCTTTTGCCAGGGGCCTTTACATCAGGGAGCCGGGCAATCGCGAGCTGTATCGGGGTGGGGGGGTTGTGGTCCTTGAAATGCGCAAGTGGCGGCTTGAGCTTGGGGGCGTAAGGTTCGCTGGCCCCGTTGCGATCAAGGGCCTTTCGGTTGGGAGGGGTTTTCCCTGGGAATTCGCTGAGGACGCCAGATTTCTCGGCGAGACCGAGATAATACCCTGGAAAGAAAGAACCGTGAGGCCCGTGAACATCGTTTCGGTTGAGGATTATATAGCCTCCGTGATCGCGTCCGAGATAGGCCAGGACGCTCCCTCTGAGGCGCAGAAGGCCCAGGCGGTTGCCGCGCGCTCAACCCTTTTCGCGACCTATGGTTCCCATCACATTCTGGGCCCCTTTGGCATATGCTCTGAGGATCACTGCCAGGTATACCGCGGAGCCGGCTTTGAGACCCCGGATTCCCGCGCCGCGGCTGAAGAGACCTCTGGACTCGTTTTGCTCTACGGGGGGGATGTCGTTGACGCGAGGTTCTCAAAGTGTTGTGGGGGCATTACCGAGGAGTTCCGCGGTGCGTGGGACGATCGGGATGTGCCCTATCTCGTCTCCAGGCCTGACGGCGAATACTATTTGAGCCTTGAGAACGAGGAAGGGGTCAGGGATTTCATAGATAAACCTCCGCCAGCGTTCTGCTCCGGTTCAAAAAACTTCCGATGGGAAGCGAGATATACCGGAGATGATCTCTCCAGGATAATTCGTGCAAAATCCGGGCAAGACATTGGCCATGTTGTTGATATAGTGCCTATTGCGAGAGGCAAAAGCGGCAGGATAACGCGGCTTCGGATCGTTGGCGAGCGCGGGGAGCTCGCGGTTTCCCCGGAGCTGGAGATCAGGCGAATTCTCTCTGAGACATACCTTAATTCCTCCTGTTTCTATGTTCTGAAACAAGGGGATGGTTTCGTCATCAGGGGCGCGGGCTGGGGACATGGGGTCGGGATGTGCCAGGAGGGCGCCGCAGAAATGGCAGAGAAAGGCGCTGGATTTCAGGATATACTCTCTTTCTATTACCCCGGAACCCGCCTGGGATCATTCTGATTGAATCGGGTTTACGCGCGGTTTCCCTCGCCCCCGTTCATTCCTTGCCCCAATCACGGGGCGGATAGATTACCCTTCTGAGCATCTCCGAGAAAGCGGGCAGTTCCTTTGGCAATCTGGAAATATGCTCCAGCTTCGCGTCCAGGTCATCCGCGTAATAGACGATAAAGGCCTCCGGAAACCTCGGCTCAACCGGCGCGCCGAACTCAGTGTAGCCGTGGTGGGAAGCGATTATGTGAAGCAGGGCGGGGAGCTTCACCATCTCCTCCTGAGGAAAAACCCTCTGGGCCAGCTCCAGAACCATCCTCATCCCCAGAAATATGTGGCCTATTGTCTGGCCCTCATAGGTTTCCCTTATGTCCCTCCTTCCTATGGTGTATGACTCCACCTTGCCTATGTCGTGAAGGACAGCGCCGGCCATGACCAGAGGCACCGAGACCGGGTTCTCGTATGTCCTGTTGAAGAGTATGGCCGTGCCGGTCGCGAGCCGCAGGACATTGTAGGTGTGCTCCAGCAGTCCCCCCTCGATCGCGTGATGGTAGTACTTGGCGCCGGGGGATTTCCTGAACCGAGCCGAGAGCTCCGGATCCCCGAAGAACGCCTCAAGTAGCCTCCTGGCGAAGGCCGCGTCAGGACCACTTCCTTCCTCGGATAGCCTCTTTTCCACGAAAGACACCATCTCCCTCCAAAGGCGCTCTATCTGGTCATCTCCCAAGCTTGCTATTGTTGGGAACTCCTCAAACTCGCCCTCCTCAAGCATCTCCATTTTTTTGACCTCAATATCCCTTTCGCCCCTGTATTTCTTGACCACCCCTTCAATCATGACTACCCTCTCTTCCTCGCAAGCCTCGCTCACCAGCTCGTATAGCTCGCGGTATCTGTCCATATCCTGGTCATACCAAGCGTGTGCCCTTATTATACCTGTCCTGTCCCTGAGGTTGAATTTAAGCGGTTCCTTTCCAGATGGCCTCGGCCCTGAACCCATCTCAGCTACCACGAACATGTCCGCCACCGTTACGCCGGGGATCAGGTCCTTTACCCAGGTTTCCTTTTTAAGCATTATAAACCCAGGACCTCCCTCATGGTGTATAGGCC
>CBFGJU010000245.1:0-2249 GCA_965649155.1 Caldifarciminota bacterium
CGCCTCCCCCCTTCTTCACGACAGCCGCTATGTATTCGCCCTTTTCGGTTTTCACCCTTTTCAGGGAAGACGGATCAAGCCCTATTTTCTCCGCGAAGCCCAGCGCGGCTCTGGTAAAATTGCCTTTTTCGTCAAACGCCACCCTGACCGGAGGCCCGAGCACCTCCTCCTGTGCCACCCCAGCCCTCTCATCAACACCACAGAACAAAACCGCGAGCCTCCTTGGGGTGCCGAATTCTCTTGCCTCTCGGAAACCGATCCGGTTCTCGGCGAACAAGCGTTCAATCCGCTCCCTGAGCTGGGAAAAACCAAGCTTTATAAATCCGGAGGGCAACTCCTCGGTTCCTATTTCCAAGAGAAAGTCAGGCACGGGAAAATTATACCGGCTAGCTTTGAGTCCTTGCACCCATCCAGAGCCAATTCTCAGTCGGCAACAGAGGCCAGCATTCTTTCACGAATAAAACAAATCGCACTGGCAAAGCCCTGCCCTCTTATCTCAGGCTTACTCGGTTCAGATGTATCCTTAAGCTGGAAAACCCCATCGTAGCCCAAGGGGGCCTGGCGGATCACCCCATTATGGCTAGCATCTTCTCCCTTAGGGCCTTGTAAAGCGGGAACGCGTCGGTCAGCTCCCTCACGCCTTTCTTGACCTCTTCAAGGACAGCCGGGTCGCCCTTGGCGTTGATGGCTCTGGCAAGGAGTTTTCCTATGATAACCATCTCCGGTTCCCTCATTCCCCTCGTGGTCACTGCCGGGACTCCGATGCGAATGCCCGATGTGATCCACGGTTTCTGCGGGTCGTAGGGGATCGTGTTTTTGTTGACCGTTATCTCGGCCCTGCCCAGGAACTCCTCAACCTCCTTTCCCGTGAGTCCCTGGGGCCTCAGGTCAACAGACATCAGGTGGTTGTCCGTTCCTCCGGAGACAAGCCTCAGCCCCTCCGACATAAGGGTATCAGCCAACACCCTGGCGTTGCGGACTATCTGGGCCTGGTATTCCTTGAACCCGGCGGACATGGCTTCCTTGAAGGCCACGGCCTTCGCGGCTATGACATGCATGAGTGGCCCGCCCTGCATTCCAGGGAACACGGACTTGTCCAGGAGCTCTGCGACATCCTTCTGCGCCATAACCGCGCCCCCCCTGGGCCCCCGGAGGGTCTTGTGCGTTGTGGTGGAGACGAAGTGCGCGTGCGCGACTGGCGAGGGATGGTTCCCGGTAGCGACGAGACCTGCAATGTGGGCAATATCGGCAAGGAGATAAGCGCCGACCTCATCAGCTATCTCGCGGAATGCCTTGAAATCTATGGTCCTGGGGTAGTTGGAGTAGCCGCAGACAATGACCTTTGGCCTGGTCTCAAGCGCCACTGCCCTGACCTCATCCATGTGAAGACGCTCATCATCGGGGTTGACGCGATAGCTGACAACCTTATACCACTTGCCCGTGAAATTGACGGGGTGGCCGTGGGACAGGTGGCCGCCGTGGGATAGCTCCATTGACAGCAGGGTGTCCCCCGGGTTCATAACAGCGAAATAAACGGACATGTTCGCCTGTGTCCCGGAGTGGGGCTGGACATTCGCCCAGTCCGCGCCGAACAGCTCCGCGAGCCGCCCGCGCGCGAGCTCCTCCGCTATATCAACGAACTGGCAACCCCCGTAGTAGCGTTTGCCAGGATAACCCTCCGCGTATTTGTTGGTCAGGGGACTGCCCAGGGCCGCGAGAACGGCCAGCGAAGTGAAATTCTCGGATGCGATGAGCTCAAGCCCCTCGTGCTGGCGGGCCGTTTCCTTGTAAATGACATCAAAGATCTCTGGATCGGTCTTGTAAAGCTCTTCAAGAAACATCTCGGTCTCTCCCTGTTTCGCAAATTCTAAGCTGGGCGCGCGTGGGGGATCAAAGTTGAGGGCTTCCCTTTCCCCAGGTTATACTTTCAGTTGTGAACGAGGTCAACAAGAGATTTCTCAGAAACACAGGGCTTTTCCCGGAGAGGATATTTGACGCTGAACTGGAGAGAAAACTCGCGGATTACCCCAAAGAGATTAACGACATCAGCGCCATACTAGCCCTCTTTGATACGGCTTTTGAAAAATACAAATCTCATGGAGATAGGTTGGCCAACGAGGACGAGGAGCACCTTGAGGTTCATTTCCTTAGACCCGTTTTTGAGAAGCTGGGTTATAGCCTGGATAAAACCTACGATTTCAGGCCTGGAATAAGAAGAAGCCACTTCGCGAGAAAGGTTCCGGATTATG
>CBFGJU010000246.1:0-2260 GCA_965649155.1 Caldifarciminota bacterium
ATAGTATCAATGGGGGATGTGGCGGGCAGTGGCGGCTACTACATATCCTGCGCCGCAACACGAATCCTGGCGACGCCGGCAACCATAACCGGTTCAATAGGCATAATAACGGGCAAGCTGGTGATGAAAGACCTGTTCGGAAAAGTGGGAATAACGAAACCCCTGGTGACAACCGGACACAAGCACACCCTCCTTTGGGACGAGACCAGGAAGTTCACGGACGAGGAGCGCAGGTTCGTCCAGGCAATGCTCCAGGAGGGCTACAACGACTTCACGGCAAAGGTCGCGGAGGGAAGGGGGATAACCCAGGACTCTGTGAACGCTATTGGCAGGGGCAGGATATGGTCCGGAATAACCGCTAGAGAGATAGGCCTGGTTGACCAGCTCGGCGGCCTCACGGACGCGATAGCCCTCGCAAAAGAGCAAGCGAAGCTGCAGGACGCGAGGGTTGTGTTCTATCACCCGAAGGGATCCTCGCTCCTCTCATCCCTGCGAAACCTTGGCGTCGCTCTCTCCTGGCTCCAGCAGGGTCTCGGGCCAACAGCTTCATATCTTGAGGTGATAGAAGAGGATGAGCTCTTCTACTACCTGATGGAGCCTGCGGAAATAGAGTAGGGACGCGATCTACAAGCTCCCTGGCTGACCCTGGGTGCAAAGCCCCGGGGCTATCCGATATAATTTCCCCTTGACCGGCTACATCCTAGCAATAACGCTCTGGCTCGTGATAACCCTGGCGGTTATCACCCTTGCCATCTGGCTGTCAAAGAGGTTCGGCCTCACTCTCCTGGAGGTTCTCCACGCCCTGCTCGTGGTCGCCGCGAACATCACGGTCTACAAGACTTTTACCATAGCCGGTCTCATCTTCACCGGCGGAGACCTGACCTACAACTCGGCCTACTCGCTTCTTGATGTCGTCCACAGGCGCGGGGGATACGAACGCTCAAAGCGCCTCATCTGGATAACCCTCGCGGCGAACATCGCGGTCGCGCTGTTTCTCTGGACTGTATCACTGATACCCCGTGGGCCGGATGATTTCCTGGGCCAGGCTTTTGACACCCTCTTCAGGATGGACCTGCGGATAGTCGCCGCATCCGTCTTCTCGTTCTGGGTATCCTCAAGGGTTGATGTCTGGGTGGCGCACAGGGTTGGCATAGAGAAGAGGTTCTTTCTGGCTTTCGTGCTGTCAAACCTGGCCTCGGCCGTAGTAGACTCCCTCCTGTTCA
The DNA here is from genome assembly GCA_965649155.1 of Caldifarciminota bacterium. Taxonomy (GTDB): domain Bacteria; phylum Hydrothermota; class Hydrothermia; order JBDRYB01; family JBDRYB01; genus JBDRYB01. Next base: position 1,224 of record CBFGJU010000246.1, read on the forward strand.
ACACCCTCGCGTTCTGGGGCGTCCTGCCTCTCTTGCCACTGATAATCGGCCAGTTCGTGATAAAGATCCTGGTTACCCTGTCAAACTTCCTCTTCATAATCTACGCCAGGTGGCTTGAGGGAAAGGCCAGGTCCAGGATTGAAAACGCATAGGCCGCGAGCCTTATCCTTAAGGGGTGATTGATCTCTCATCCGCTTGGAAGGGCAGGGTTTTCTCCGGGGAATTGCCCTACACGGATCTTGATGTTCCTGCCGAGCTAGCGCTCCTCGCGCCCGGCGGCCCCAACAGGAGGGTCTATATTTCAAGGAGGAACAGGCCCTGCGCGTCGCGATGGCGTGCCTTGAGGGCCCCTGGGCAAGGTATGGCGGGTTCGTCCCCAAAGGGGTCGGGACGATCATAGTTGATCCCCTTCTCTGGGCAAGACACCTGCCGGGCCTCTCGGAGATGTGCCGGCAAAAGGGAATAAATCTGGTCTCTGACGAGAGAAAAACTTCTCCCGGCCTCTCTGGCCACCCGTTCCTCTGCGAGGCTTTCGGGGTAAAACCGGACGCGATAATCATTGGCAAGGGATGGGCGAACGGAGTGGATTTCTATGGGTTCATCGCGAGGCCATCAAGGCTTACCGAGCCATTGCCCGGTTCCGATGAAACTGATCTCCCCACTGTGGCAGGGGTGATCGCCCGTGTTCGGCAAGGGGGCCTGGAAATGGCGAGGGGGAAAGGCAATCTTATAAAGGGATTCTTGGATCAAAAAGGGATTCCCACGCGGGGCGCAGGCGCGCTGTGGCTCTTGGATGTTCCTGGGCCGGAGAAAATATCTGGAGGCCTTGCCCCGCATGGATTTAGCATAATTCATCAGGAAAAGAGCCTCGTGCTCGCGCCGAGCCTTGACCTTGAGGATGGCCTTCTCATGGTAGCCCTGGAAGCGTTGGGCAATCTTGTGTAGGTGCAAGCCTTCTGTTTGGTCTATCAGGCCAACGCGCCTGACCGAACACGAGGCTAACTTCATCTTTGCAGATCGCGGCAGAAGGGGGTTTC
>CBFGJU010000247.1:0-2229 GCA_965649155.1 Caldifarciminota bacterium
AAAGGGAGGACTCTATGTTCTGGCTTGTGGCAACTATTACCGCGTCAAAGTCCTTAACGCCCAGGGTTCTCAAAGCCCTTTCGTTCGTAGCGTCCATCACCAGGGCCTGAGAAACCATCTCTTCTACCTCAAGAACAGCTTCCTCGTTCTCGTCCACTGCAACGACATCGTGTCCAGCATCCGCGAGTGCCTCCGCAACAGCCTTGCCGAACCTCCCTATGCCTATCACGAGGAACTGCATACGCCTACCCTATCACCACCCTGCCCTCAACATAGCGAACCAGTTCGCGAGCAGGGGTCACAAAGGTTATGAAGAGCGAAAGAACTCCTATCCTTCCTATCAGCATGGTGATAATTATAATGCACTTGCCCAGCGCGGATAAATCAGCTGAGAGGCTGGCATTGGGAACGGTGAACGACCCGACCGAAAGACCCACCGTGCCAAAGGCCGATGAAGCCTCAAAAAGATACGGGACAAAGCCCCTGAGGGCAATCCCGTGAGCATCTGAAAGCGAGAGGGTCATTATGGCTCCAGTCAAAACGAAAAGCACGAGGACGAAAACCGCATAGGCCTTTCTTATGGCATCAGCACCTATCCTGTATCCCAGCATGGATGACTCGTGTCTGCCGGTGAGGGTTGCCATGAGCCTCATGAAGACAACAGCTATGGTGGTTGTTTTCATGCCTCCGGAGGTTCCGCCGGGCGAAGCGCCGATTATCATCAGCACGGTTGTCATGAGGAGGGAGAACACGCTGGCCGAAGCATAGTTCACGGTGTTGAAACCAGCGGTTCTCGGCGATATGGCCATGAAGAGCGCGGAGAGGATCTTGTCCTTCACCGCGAAATCGGCCATTGCGCCGGTCCACTCAAAAGTCAGGAAAGATACAAAACCCACCAGGATCAATCCAAAGGTCATCGCGGCCACTATCCTGCCATGAAGGGTCAGCTTGTGCCTCTTGCGCCTTATGAACCTGTTGTAATACTCGTCCAACACCACGAAACCGAGGCCGCCGAGCACAATGAGGGCAAGGATCGTGAGGTTAACCAGGACATTCCCCCGCCAGGATACCAGGCTGTCGGAGAAAGTTGAGAAACCAGCATTGCAGAAGGCCGAGACCGCGTGAAATGCCGCGTGTCCCAGGCCCGCGGGTAAACCATACTCCCCAACAAATGGAAACGATAGGAGAACGAAACCCGCCGACTCAGTGATAAAGGCCATGACCATTATTCTCATGGCAAACCTGTAGATCTCACCCATGGAAAGGTCAGGATAGGATGCGGCCATCGTGCTTCTCACCACGAGCGATCCCTTTTTCCCAACCAGGAACAGAAACAGTGTGGCGAAAGTCATGTATGAGAGGCCACCGATCTGGATCAGAACAAGTATCACTGCCTTGCCGAAAAGCGTGTAGAAGGTTGCCGTATCCTTGACGATGAGGCCAGTGACGCAGACAGCTGAAGCGGAGGTGAAAAGGGCATCCAGGGGCGAGAGATCGCCGTTCCTGGACCAGGGGAGCATGAGTAGCAGGGCACCCAGGAGTATTATGCCCGCGTATCCTCCCAGGAGCACCTTTGTCGGGTTAAGCCTTCTCTTCTTCAAGGGCAAAATTATATTCGTTGTCCGTTGCCGGTTGCCAGCAAGAGCGACCCCTCTCCTTCTGAATCAGAAGCTCAGTCTTATCTTCTCTATCCTCCAGTAGTTACCCTCTATCCTGATGCCATCGTAGAACATCAGCTGGCCATCGGGTGAGTATGATAGCCCGCCCACTGAATCAAAGGGCCCGAGTTCCTTGCCCCCGATGTTCAGGTAATAGCTGTCCAGTCTTTTGAAAACAAAAACCCAGGCCGAACCAGCAGGGGAAAAGACGCAGTTTCCGGCATCCTCGTATGGACCCAGGGTCTTGCCGTTTATCAACAAGTAATAACTGCCACCCTTCTTTACTTTCAGAGCCCAGCTCGCGCCATCAGAAGAAAAAACACAATTCCCTATCTCCTCGTAGGGCCCCCAGCTCTTGCCATTGACGATCATGTAGCGGTCTCCTCCCTTCTTTACTTCTATACACCAGCCGGGGCCGCTGGCAGAAAAGGCTATTTCGCCAACCCAGTCGTAACTGCCCCATTTCTTGCCATTTATAACCAGGTAATAGCTCTCTCCCTTCCTGGCTTTTATGCCCCAGCTGGAACCATCCGGTGAGAGATCGAGCCTCTCCACGATGTCGTATGAACCA
>CBFGJU010000248.1:0-2223 GCA_965649155.1 Caldifarciminota bacterium
ATCTCGTTAACCCTGTCAAACTCGGCCATGAACTCGGTTTCGTGCTCATCGGTTGACCAATCGGTCATTTTGAACTCAAGGACAGCCATTCTCAGCAGGGAACCCAGGGGGTTATCCGGCAGATCGTTCTTGACCTTTTTGGCTATGGAATCGGCCTTCGCGAATTTCTCTGTCAGCGCAAAGCTCATCACATCCCTGACCTCATCCCTGTATTCATCCGGGAAAGGCAAGGTAGTCAAAAGGGCAATGACCAGCATGGTCAAATGATAAACCCAGGGCGCGCCCCGGCGCAGGCGCGGGACATGATCCTAACCGTGGGATTTATCCTGGGGTAAAAAGGCCGATCCGCGGCCAAAAATGACTCCCCGAAACCCGAAAACCCCCATCCGGTCAAAATTGTAGGGGCAGGCCTTGTGCCTGCCCTGTGATTATAGGCAAAATAACAATCCGCGTCCGAAAAACCCTGATTTTATGCGCCTCTTAAAGCAGTTGCATCTATCTGTCTTACAATATGCGGCGCGACGAAGGAGGAAAGCATGAAAAGCCTCTATCATTTGATAATATCAGCGAGTCTTCTTGTTGGCCCTGTTATTGCCCAACAATACCCTACCCAACCCCAACCCGGTTATGGCGTTGATGAGTATAACATGGGCTTGATGGACGGACAGAACGCGGTCAATAACGATGGGTGTATATATGGGCTCTGGGGGTGTCTTGGCGGATGCATTGGTGTGGGTATAGCAATGTCAAGCGAACCAGGAGTCTCTGGTTATCCCAAAATGAATACCCAGCTTTACATGTAGGGCTATAACCAGGGAATCCAAGCCAAAAAGGCAAGCACAAAGTCCTCGCGAACCGCTTGGGCTATCGGAGGTTGCCTGGTAGGAAGCGCCGTATCTGCTGCTATAGTGCTCCCGTTGTGGCTATTGCCACTGATGTATACGGAGGAATAGATAACCCTGATGCCTTTTGTGATTTCTATGTGTTCCGGGGATTAAATCCCCCAGCTTCCCTCCCGCGCTCACCTTCCAGTGAACGACGGGTAATCCTTTATCCCGAACCTGAGCCAATAGTATGCCCTGGCGCCTGCCCAGCTCAGCGCGGCCAGGGCCGCGAAAACGGGGAACCTTATCCCGACGAAGAGGGCCAGGGTAAAGGACGCGACCCGGTAGGCGAACTTGACAGCGAAGTCGCTCACCCTGATTGCCGCGATGAGAAACAGAGGCGCGGACACGAGCGCGGCCGCGGAGATTATCCAGTCCCTGGCCAGAAGCCCGGTGATCAAGGCTATGATGTCGCATGTGAAAGCGAACCAGGCAGTCCACCTCGCTCCATAGCGCACGCCTATTGTCCTTTCGCCGGCCCTTGTGTCGCCGGGTATGTCCGGGATTATCGTTCCTGCCGTCACAGCGCCGCACCCGAATATGTAGGGAAGGGTGTGAATGATGAAATCCGGTCTCATGGGCCCGGCCACAACCCAACCAGCCGCGAACGCCACAGCGCCATAGCCAAGCATGTTCATGGTGATGTTCGGGATGGGCAGGCCCTTCAGGTTCGGGGGCCCGGAATAAAGATAACCGAAAAGTGCGGATATTGCCCAAACTATAACAAATTGCCAGCCAGCCAGGGTTGCCAGCGCGGCCGAAATAATGAACAGAATACCAGTCCACCACCACGCGGCCCTCAGGGAAATAAGCCCATCTGGCAGGATCAGGAGCTTGCGGTTTGCCCTGTCAGACTCTATGTCCCTTATCTGGTTGATTATGTAGACCACGCCCATTTCCAGGGAGTAAGAGGCAAGGGCGAACCAGAACCTGCCATCCAGGGGAATGCTGAATCCCACGAGAGGAAGCCCCTTCCCCCAGAAATAGCCCATGGTCATGAAAACCCAGCCAGCCACCATGAGCATGGGTCTGGTCAGGAAAACGAGGTCCCAGAAATTCCCCTTTTTTCTCAAGGGACAAATTATAGCGCGGAAAAGGGCCCTGGCGCAGGGTCGGAGAGTCCTGTTCTTGAAACATTCTGGATGCCCCAACGCTTGATCGGCCATACGCCTGGATTTATAATTATTGAGCTATGACTACTTTGCTTGTTTTATTAGCCGGGGGAAGTTTTCTAGCTGTCGGCCCCGCTGGCTCAGCACTGCCAGGGGACATCCTCGCCGCGAACGCGGGGATATGCGTTCTAAGGGTTTCCGAGACTGATACGGCCGGACTTATAGTC
>CBFGJU010000249.1:0-2216 GCA_965649155.1 Caldifarciminota bacterium
CAGCCTGAGCCGGAGGGAAAGGTTCTAAAGCAGGTAGGAGACATCAAGATAACCGAGGAAGACCTGAGCTCGCAACTGCCGAACATTGAAGGTTTCAAAATGACCCAGGGGGACACCGCGGCCCTCCTGGACGGTATGGAGAAGATAGCGATATTCTATCTCGCGGCAAAGGACGAGGGCCTTGACAAGGATCCGAAGATCGCCAGGAGGGCGCAGTGGGCCGAGAGGGCCATACTCGCTGACGAATTCCTGAGAAGGCGACTTGAGGCCGTGGAGGTCACGGACGCTGACATAGCCAACTATGTGAAAGAGCACCAGGATGATTTCGGCAGGGAACTGAGCCTGGTTGAGGTAGCATTCCAGGACCCCGCCATGGCCGACACCATAAAGAAACTCCTCCTTGATGGCTCGTATGCCGCGGCCAAGATGCTTGAGTATTTCGCTCAGAGGGGTATGTTGATGATGAACCCCATTGGCTATGTGAATGCCGCGGCCCTGCGCTTCAACATGCCCCCAGATGCCGCGGAGGCCGTCAGAAGGGCAAAGAGGGGGGACATACTGGGGCCTTACCCTGCGAGCGGCCTCAGCATCCTGATAATGGTCGTTGACATTAGAAAGGCCACGCCTGACATGAGCAAGATAGAACCCGTCCTCAAGGAGGCCCTTACCGCGGAGAAACACCAGGCGACCGTGGATTCGCTTTACAACGACCTGAAGGCAAAATACGCCTCACCCTCAAGCGCGCAGGCCCAGAAGGAGGGAAAGTGATATGACATGGATGTTGGCACTTCTCTCCCAGGCGACCGGCATGACCGGAGGCGCGACCCTCACCGGCCAGGAGGAGCTCCTTGACCAGGTTGTGGCCGTCGTTGGCACCGAACCCATAACCCTGGCTGAGCTGGAGAGGGTTTTCATGGTCTACGCGGCCCAGCTCCCGCCAGGCATCAGCGAGGACGCGGCGCGAAAGCGCATCCTTGAGGAGCTGGTCAACCAGAAACTGCTATATTTTGAGGCGAGGGCCGACACCTCCATAAAGGTCACGCAGGACGAGATAAACCAGGCAATAAACCAGCAGATGGACGCGCTGAAGAAGCAGATGGGCGCGGAGGAATTCGCCAGGCAGCTCTCTGCTGAAGGGATGACGGAAGACCAGCTCCGCTCAGCTGTCCGGGAGAATGTTGAGACATCCCTTTACATCCAGAAACTGGTTGATTACCGCATAAAACCAAACATAGTTATAACCCAGGACGAGGTCAGAAAATTCTACGATGAGAACAAGGACAGCATTGCTGTTGAACCAGCATCATACCGGCTCGCGCACATACTCATCAGGATAGTGCCATCTGGCCCAGCTGAGCAGGAGGCATACGCCAAGGCCAAGGGACTCTACAAGCAGATAATAGCGGGCGCTGACTTTGCTGAGATGGCGTCCCGCTACTCGGACGACCGTCAGACAGCGAGCCAGGGCGGACAGCTGGGTTGGTTCCCGAAGGGTTATCTCACCCCCGACATAACAAAGGAGCTTGATGGCCTCAGGCCTGGCGAGATTTCCAAGCCCCTGAGGGGCGAAACCGGTTACCACATATTCCAGCTCTTGGACAGGAAACAGGACGCCTATTTCCTCAGGCACATCCTGATCAATGTGATACCAGAGAAGGCCGATTCCTCCAAGGCAGTGTCCAAGGCCAAGAGGGTGATAAACCTGGCGAAAACCGGAAAGAGCTTTTCCGAGCTAGCCAGGACATACTCGGATGATCCCACCACCAAGGAGCTGGGCGGAGACCTGGGTTGGATTCCCGAGAACATAATGACCCCGGAGATGCTCACGGTTGTCAAGGAAGCCAAAGCCGGAGACATCGTGGGGCCGGTGCCCACCCCATTCGGCTACAGCGTGATGAAGGTCGCGGACAAAAAGGACAGGATCATTCACCCTTACGAAGAGATAGCCGATATGGTGAAGAACTACCTTTACCAGGTGAAGGTCCAGGAGGAGCTGGACAAGCTCCTGGAGAGGATCAAACAGCGCGTCTATGTTGAGATAAGGCTATAATTTGCTGGGCAGGCCTTCTGCCTGTCCTTTTCGTCAGGAAAAAAGTGATGAAAAAAGGCCCGCCAAAACCCACGATGGACCAGATGCTCATGGGCATGGCCTTGGTCGCGGCGTTCAGGTCAAATTGCAGGCGAGCGTTCGTTGGAGCGGTCGCGACCATAGACAA
>CBFGJU010000250.1:0-2216 GCA_965649155.1 Caldifarciminota bacterium
TCCTGGCGTCCTGCACCACGACAGGCAAAAGCCCGTTCAGTTTTTCAAAATCAGGTTTCATCTCACGGTTATCCCTTTTCCTTTAAGGTAACTCTTAAGCTTTGCTATGTTCATCCTGGCCTCGTGGAAAAGCGATGCGGCGAGGGCCGCGTCCGCGCCCGTTGAAAAAGCCTCAAGGAAATGCTCGTATCTCCCAGCGCCACCTGATGCTATCAGGGGAACATCAACGGCCCTCCTGACCAGACCCAAAAGCTCAATGTCATAACCTCTCTGGGTCCCGTCCGCGTCTATGCTGGTCAAAAGTATCTCCCCTGCTCCCAAAGACACTGCCTCCCTCGCCCATTCGTCAGGTCTCATGAGAGTCTCGTGTGTTCCCGCTCGCGTGAAAACCCGGAAACCGCTCGGGGTTTTCCTGGCGTCTACGGCTATCACCACGCTCTGTGAACCGAGCAGTCGGGAGGCCTCCTCAACGAGACCGGGGTTTTCCACAGCGGATGTGTTCAGGGATACCTTATCCGCGCCTGAGCTCGTGAGGTAACGAATATCTTCTATGTTTTTTATCCCGCCTCCAACCGCAAGCGGGATGAAAAGGCGCGCCGCAACATCCTTAACAACATCAATCAGCGCTAGTCTTCCCTCCTGGGTTGCTGAGATATCAAGAAAGCATATCTCATCCGCGCCCTCGTTGTAGTATCTCATCGCGGCCTCGGCCGGAGATCCGTGGTCAACGAGGTTCTTGAAACGAACACCCTTTACCAGTCTTCCGTTCCTGGTGTCCAGGCAAACTATTATTCTCTTGGCCAGCAAGGCAAGGTCTCCTTCAGGATGCCATCATATAAAGCCCTTCCGACGACAACGGCCTCAACCCCCGGAATCCGCGAAATCAAAGTCAGATTCTGCTTACTGCTTATCCCGCCCGCTATGGTCAGAGTTAACCCGGCGGACGCGATATCCTCAATCAGCTTGATGTCCGGGCCCTCAAGGGTCCCGTCTCTTGATACCGCTGTGAGAAAGGCTCGATCCATGCGATTTTCCCGAAGCACATCCACTGCCTCGCTCATGTGCATGAGTTCCCTCTGCCACGCGGATGCCACGAGAAAGCCGTCCCTGATGTCCAGCGCGGGCAGAATCCTTTCGCGGAGATGGGCGAAAGAATCCGGGCTCTCCCAGAATGCCGTGCCAACAACCAGTCTTTCGGCTCCGAGCGCGAGAAGTTCATCCGCAATTTCCGGAGACCTTATCCCCCCTCCAAACTGAACCGGTATTCCCACCCCGATGATCTCTGAGAGCGTATGGGTGTGCACGGGCCTGCCTTCCCTGGCGCCATCCAGATCAACAAGATGCAAGCGCTTGAATCCCAGGGAAACCCATTTTCTCGCCCACCCAACGGGATTGCCGTAGACAATGACATCATCATAGGAACCCCTTATCAGGCGGACAGCTTCCCCGCCCAGAAGGTCTATTGCTGGGATCAGTTCCACGACAGTATCCTCCTGAGAAATTCCAGGCCCTCCGGACCGCTTTTTTCGGGGTGAAACTGAACGCCCGTGAACCCGTTATACCTAACCACAGAAGCGAAAGCAACCCCCTCGTGCTCCGTTGTGGCATCCCCTGGTGGCGGGCAATAGTAGCTGTGGGCAAAATAGAAATATTTGCCCCGAAAATCTCGTAACCAATCCGCGCTTGTCTCTTTGATGGTGTTCCAACCCATGTGAGGAACCCTTACGCCTTGAGGGAACGCCAATGCCTCGCCGGGGAATATCCCGATGCCCCTGAAACCCGGAGCCTCCTGGCTACCTCTGTAGAAGATCTGCATTCCGAGGCATATTCCCAGGATCTTGCCACCGGCATCCAGATGCTCCACGAGCGCTTCACCAAGGCCTTTCTCAAGGGATCGCGCCAGGACCGCGAAGTGGCCAACTCCCGGCAGGACAACCATGTGGGCGCCACGGATCCCGTCTGGCTCCTCAGATATTTCTGGCAAAGCGCCCAGATACTCAAAAGCCTTGGCAACCGAAAAAAGGTTGCCCGCGCCGTATCTGATGATGAGGACCCTTTTCATTTCACTGTCGGGAATTCCTCCGTTGGCCTCGTTGCCTGTTTCAGGCACAGTGCCAAGGCTTTGAAGCAGGTTTCGGTTTCGTGGTGGAGATCTCCCTGCTTGAGGACATCAAGGTGAAGGGTCATGGGAACCGAAAACGCGAAGCTCCTCATGA
>CBFGJU010000251.1:0-2195 GCA_965649155.1 Caldifarciminota bacterium
AGAGAACCCCTTTTATGCAGAATCCGGTGGCCAGCTTCCGGACCGCGGCGTTGTCCTCGGAAAAGGCTTTGAATTCAGGGTTGATGATGTCCAGAAGATCGGGGATATTGCTGTTCTGGTTGGAAAGGCAAAAGGCTCGCTTTCTCCTGGGGTGAAACTCACTGCCAGGGTTGACCCCAAAAGGCGAAAGGCTCTTGCTCGCGCTCACACGGCCACCCACCTTTTGCACGCGGCCCTCAGGGAGATAGTCGGAGAATCCGCCCTGCAGAGGGGATCCCTGGTTGACGAGGACAGGCTCAGGTTTGACTTCTCGTGCCCGCGGCCCTTGACTCCTGAGGAACTGGGGGACATAGAGCGCCTGGTCAACGAAAAGGTTCTTGATAACATTCCCCTCGTTATCAGGTGGATGGAATACGAGGCCGCGAGGCAGGAAGGAGCAATAGCCCTTTTTGAGGAGAAATACGGCGGCGTGGTAAGGGTGGTTGAGATTCCGGGCTTTTCCCGCGAGCTCTGCGGGGGGACGCACCTGGCGTCCACCTCGGAGACCGGACTGTTCCGTATAGTGTCCGAGGAGGCAGTCGCGGCTGGCGTCAGGAGAATATCAGCGCTCGTGGGAATGAGAGCGTGGGACCTGGCGCGACAGGACCAGGCCCTCGTCTCTGCCATTCGCGAGGAAATGGAGGTGGTGGGCCACGATTCCATTCTCAAGGCGGTCAGGGATACCCGCGATCGCGTTGACGCTCTGGAGAAGGAACTTCGTGGGATCACGGAACAGATTGCCGCACACATAGGCTCAGCCCTATCCGAGGACATCGCGGCTGGCCGTCCCGGTACCCTGCGTTTCATGGGCATTGATGCGAGGACAGAGGTGGTGAGGATCTCGGATGCCAGGATTGTCTTTCTTTTGGCAGATGGCGCGGACACTGAGATGCTGAAACTGATAGCGGATGGCATACGGGATCGCGTCCGAGACACAGGCGCAGTTCTTCTTTTCGGGACCAGGAACGAAAGCCTTTACATCTTTGCCAGGAGCGAGGATGAGGGGATTGACGCCGGACGCCTCGCTCGCGAAGCCGCGGCCCTCGCTGGCGGAAAGGGCGGCGGGAACAGGAAGGTCGGACAGGGTGGAGCGCGGCCGGGCCGGATCAGCCCGGAGCTCTGGATGAGATGGATAAAAGATATAACCGGGTCTTTGACCGGAAACCGAGAACCAGAAACCAGGAGCTGAGATGCCGAACTTCATGGCTGTTCTCATAAACTCTATAAAGAACCAGGAGAGTGCGAAGCACCTCTTCATGGGCGAATACGGGGTAGTCATAGCCATATTCAAGAAGGGCGTCCTGAACTGGGTTGAGAGCACCTGGGGCATGGGATTTGCGGAGCTGAAGAGGGCAGTGATGTGGGGCGGGGGTCGCTACACCACAAAGCCCGTTCCCCTTGAGGACACCAACAAGAAGAATGTCAACCTGCCTCCGAGAGAGCTCCTCAGCACCCTCCTCGCATGGGAAACGGAGATGCTTTGCCTGCCGTCCATTCAGAAGCAGGATACCAGTGGCTTATCATTCAGCCTCGTTGAGTCAATATACAACCTCATTCCAGGCCAGGTTAGCGCGCTTGAGGGGCCGTCTGGTGGCCCAGGGGTTCTCCACGCCATACAGGAATTATCCGGGACGAGGTTCACGGGATACATTCGCCTGATCGGAACGCACAGGGGGGTTCTCGTTATCGTTGGCGGGATATGCGTTGCAGGTTTTGTCCTGACGGGCGAAAACTCTTTTCTCATGGGCAAGGACGCGCTGGATTGGCTTGCCCAGCAGGTTGGCGTCCAGTATGAGAAGATAAAATGCGACCTTTTCACAACCGCATGTCTCGCGACGCCATTCCTGCGACACGATGCAGGCCAGGTCAATCCGGATGCCCTTGATGAGTTAATAAAGAAAACCCAGACCGACATCTCCGGAAACTACCTGATACACCTGCAAATGGGCGACGCGCACGCGATCGGCCTCATATACCGCGGGGTATATGCCGGAACGCTTGCCAGGAAGAAGGGTGAGGACAGAGCTTCCCTGATGCCGGCCGCTGTTTTGCTTCGCCTGGCGATGCTTCCTGGATCCCGGGTTGATTATTACAGATACCAGGTCCCTGAGCAGAAGTAGTTGTTTCTCAGAGCCGGGTCAGTCCACTATAGCCTT
>CBFGJU010000252.1:0-2188 GCA_965649155.1 Caldifarciminota bacterium
GATGTATTCGCCAATTATGCCCAGCAGAAGTATCTGTAGCCCTCCGATGAACATGTTCAATATGACTATTGTTGTGAATCCGGGAACATCTATGTATAGGAACCTGGCGATGATGTAGTAAATAGCCAATCCAACCGCAGGGATGATGAATCCCATACCCATTATGCTTGCCACCCGGAGGGGGAGGTAGGAGTGCGACAGGATAGCGTTCAGGACGATTCTTACCATTGAAACCGGATTATAACTGCTTCTCCCTGCCTTCCTGGGCATGTAGGTTATCTCCACCGTGGTATCACGGAAACCCACCCACGCGAAAGCGCCAGCGAAGAACCTTGATGTGTCTATGAGTCCCTTCATCGCGTTCGCGGCCCGCCGGGATGCCAAGCGCATGAGGGACTGGTAGGGCGGCATCCTTATCCCGGAGGCAAGGCGCATCAGAACCCAGAAGGCCCAGGTGTAAAGCCTCCTGAGGGGGGAGTCCTGTCTCCTGCCCCTTATACCATAAACCATGTCATAGCCCTTCCTGAACTCCTCGTAGAACTTCGGTATCTCCTCAGGGGGTTCCTGGAGGTCCGAGTCCATGAAAAGGACGCAGTCGCCTGAGGCCACATCCAAGCCAGCGGCAAGGGCAGGATACTGCCCGAAATTCCGCGATAGCCTCAGGATCTTGAACCTCTTGTCCCGCGCCCTCAGTCTTTTCATGAGCTCCCAGCTCTCGTCCGTTGACCCATCGTCAACCATTATGGCTTCCCAGTCCCCGGAAACCATCTCGTCAAGTGTTTTCGCAAGCCTTTCCGAGAGTTCGGGGATGTTGGGGGCTTCGTTGTGAACTGGCAAAACAACCGATACCTTCGGCACGGGTTATATTATAAAGGATTATCTCTCTCCGGCTCACCTGGCGCGGCCTCCGCGGACACCTTCCTGGCAACGGTGAGGTAGCCGGTGTGGGAGATCATGCGCTCTCGCGGCCTCGTTTTTCCCGGTCGGACGAGGATCTCCCTTTCCAGGAGCTCAATTGTCTTGGTGGCCGCAAAACCCTCCGCGTCCAGCGCATCGGCAACCTGTATGACCTGCTCAACGCAGGGGGAAAGGGAAGCCCAGAATCCGCCGCCGGCTATTGCCTCGTGGGCTGGCTTTACCATTGTCCATGGCTCAGGCACATCAACGAAGGCGACCTGGACATCCCGGACCCCGAAACCCTCGGCCGCTGGGTCGCGAAGGATGAACTCAACCCTCTCAGCGAGGCCCCATTTCTGGAGGTTCTTCCTCGCGTTCTCAATGAACTCCGGCCTTCGTTCAAACGAATATACCTTGCCTGTTTCCCCGACTATCCTCGCCAGGACAATGGTCAGCGCGCCGGACCCCGTTCCCACCTCAAGGACTCGCTGACCAGCCGAAAGCCCCGTCTCCATTATCAGGTAGCCGATGTCTTTTGGATAGAGTATGGTGGTTGTCCTCTTGACCTTCATGGAGAGTTCAGACAGCGATGGGACGAGCGCCCAGAACCTGTGGCCCGTTGAGGTCTCAACCGCGTCCCCGTATGAAAGACCTTCCGGCAGAACCAGAAACCCCCTGTGCGTGTCAAGTCGCCTGCCTGGTTCGTAGGGTATGAGGAACGAGGATTTGGGTTCCCAAAGGAGGACGGGCTGGCCAGGTTCAATCATCCTGATATGATAAGGCGAGACAGAGCCGCGGGACATTTCCGAAAACAGCGCGAATTATCCTGGAGCCAGGGCGTTCCTGATCTCACGGAGGCCTGCTTCAAGCGCCTCGTGATCCGGCTTGTATTCCAGGCCTTTTATTTCAGAGATCCCCGAAACCCTTATCAGGGAATTGGTGACGAAGGCCGCCTCAGCTCGTTGGACATCTCCGGGCAGAATGGCTTTTTCTTTTGCCAGGCCCTGTTCCAGGAGGATTCCCCTGATTATCCCAGGCAGGACGCCTGATGAAAGCGGTGAGGTCAGCAGTTCGCCATCAACCAGCAAAAACAGGTTTGCCCTGCTTGCCTCTGCTATCTCCCCGCGCTCGTTCATGAGCACCGCGTCCCAGAAGCCGGCGGCCTCCGCGTCGCGCTGGGCGAGGTGATAGAGAAGCCTGGATGTTGTTTTGTGCCGACAGAGCGGATTCCCGGAAAAGACCCTGTAATCCGAGAGGCACAGCTTGACGGATTCCGGCGTCCCCGCAATAG
>CBFGJU010000253.1:0-2187 GCA_965649155.1 Caldifarciminota bacterium
GTGTTCGGGCCTCTCAGATTCAGGGTTGGAAATTTCAGCCTCATGGAGAGCAAACTGAGGCCCGAAGGGCCTGTATACACGAGGTCTGCATCGTATCCGCTGGTGGGAGAATGAAAAGCAGGCTCATAACCTTCTGGATCGTCGGGGTCACCCTTGCCTGGCTCGCGCTCGGAGCAGTCCTGCTTTATGGATTCGCGTCAGTGGATTTCTACGGGGACGGCGCGTATTTTGCCCAGGCAACGATGAGATGGACCGAACACGGCTGGCCAACGACCTTCCTGGCTGGCCCTCAGGGCGAGGAATTCGGTTGGGGATTCTTCACCCTCTGGATATATATCAGCCTCCTGAAGCTTGCCTTCAAGCTCTGCGGCCAGAGTCCATGGGCAATGAGACTCATCTCCCTGCTCTCCGTCGGAATCGTCATAGCCATCTCCGGCATGGTCATGGCAAGGCTCAGGGGAGACAGGAAAGGTTCTGCCGCGCTCTTTTTCTTTTTCCTCGCTTTATCCCCCCTGCCCCTGGCCGTCGGCCACACCGAAAGGCCAGAGGGCCTCATGGCCCTGTGGATCACGGCCTCGGTCGCGCTCATGCTTCTGCCTAAAAGGCCATTTTACCGGAACCTGGGTTTCTTCATCCTGCCAATGTCGTTCTGGGTTCACCAGCTCGGCGGCCTGATGGCTCTCTGCCTCTTCCTCGCCATGGCCGTGGCATTCCCGTTCAGGCGAAAAAACAGACAACAGTTGTTCTGGCTGATGGCGGGCGGCGCGATCGTCCTGGCAGTGAGCTTTCTGACGGCCTGGGGTTCGGGGAAATTGCTCATCCTGGGCTATGTTTCCGGAATAAGCGAGAAGGGCTGGGGCATCGTCAAGATACTCTCATCATGGCACCTCCTACTTGCGGTGAGCGTGGCCGCGTTGGTCTTTCTCTTATGGCCATTGCGAAAGGCCAGACTTGACCTGGACAAGGGCCTTATCGCCCTGATAACAATCGGGCTGGTAATCCTTCCCATGATCTTCGGTATGAGACCCAGGAGGATATTCCAGTTCGTCTATCCCCTGCTCTGGATATTGCTCTACATCGGGTTTCTCCATGCGGCCCAGCTCGGCAGGTTTTTCAAATACGGGTTCCTGGCTCTGCTAATCGCGGGGATGTGCTTCTACTGGTGGCGGTCAAAGTATATCATATCGGTGACCCTGAAGAATCCTGATTACATCAGGAAAACAGAGGATTTTATGGCCAGGAACCATGACTTGCTTGCATCAGCCGACACGGTTCTCATGCGGTTTCACGGGGAGGGTTATCTGTTCTGGCTCCTGCCGAGGGAAAAGCAAATGACCGCCAGGCCGTATTTCCGGGGACCGGTCGGGGAGGGAAACATCCTCCTCATAACGGACTACGAGGCGAGGGGCCTGTCGCATCTCCAGCCCACGGACAGCCTTGATCTTGGTTTCACATATTCGTCCTACGGGTCAAGGCCGTTCAGAAAGATCTACCTCTGTAAGGGGAAACCCTGAGCTGATCCCGGCTCATATTGATCATTTCTTTTTCTATTTGAACAAAAGGTCAGGACAAGGGATTGACCGGGCTCCACTGGTTGCCCAGGTATTGATCCCCTCCACGCGTTTCCTTGATACTTTCGCGCCATGTCAAAAATAGAGCTCGTTGAGATTGAGCGCCTCCGGGATGGCCGGTTCATAGCCACATTCCGAAGGCACGACTCCGAAAGCCGGTTCAAGGTTGTTGGGCCAGCAGAGGACTGGTCAGAAGAGATTTTTGACGCGACGCCAGCTGTTGATGACGACGAATCCAGGGAAGTGGACAGGCTTCTGGCCAAACAGGGCATTGATACCGATGATACCCAGTGGATAGATGTGGCCGAGGAGGACTGGGGCCTGATTGAGAAGGACAGATTAATAAGGTTTTCCAGGGGTAGCGAGGAGGAGTGGACAGAGGAGGAAGAGGGGAGTCCTGAGTTATAGCAGGGCGTCTGTTGCCGCCATCATCTCCTCGCCATTATAATTTATCACTCTGCGGGGCGTAGCGCAGTTTGGTTAGCGTGCCTGCCTTGGGAGCAGGAGGTCCCCGGTTCAAATCCGGGCGCCCCGATGACACAAGCGAGTTGGATTACCCTGGACAAGACCGATCTCTATAGCGTCCACCTTCAGGGTTCGCCGAGCCGCTGGAAGC
>CBFGJU010000254.1:0-9845 GCA_965649155.1 Caldifarciminota bacterium
GGCGGTGACTTTATATGGTCAGGGGTGCTCATGTTCATAGATCACCTTGATCAGCTTCATATCCTCTACGACCCCTGGATAAACTCTCTCGGCACCTACCAGGTGAGATATGCTTTCAGGGATACCCTGAAGCAATGGCAGATAGTGGACACATCAATAGCCTGGACAGGAGTCATGTCCAACCCTGTTGTTGACAGAAACGGGATCATCCATTTCGCGTGCGTGGACAAGCCAGAGATCTACCACTGGCACAAGACCGCAGGACAGCCAGGGCCGTGGACAAAGGAACTGATAACCAGCACAGGAGGTGCTGAGCTCTCTGCTCTTTGTATGGCCGTGGACAAACAGAACTATCTTCATCTGGGGCACTGCAGCTCCCTGATTAACCACATTTACTATGCCACAACGAACCCGGATGTCAGGATAGCCGAGTCCCCCCACGAGCCGAGGCCAAAACTGATCCTGATCCCGGTAAGCCGGGGCTTCTACATCTCCGGCTACTCAGGCGAGATCAATATTTACGATCCAGCAGGCCGTCTCGTCCTGGAAAAGGAAATAAATGGCAAGACCCTGTTTGGCCCGCTGAGGCCGGGGGTCTATTTTGTGGTTGCCGGAGGGCAGAGGGCAAGGGTCGCAGTGAGATAACCGGATAAGTTTCTCCTAGAACTCCGTCACCGGCTCCGATTCATAGACCTTCCACCAGACCCCGTTTGCCTTCCTGAGGACGATGTAGAACCTGCTGTCCTCGCCCTCCGCGGACAGGACTACCTCGCTTATCCTGTCGTAATCCAGGTCAATCGCGCCCACCATCTCAACCCCGTAGAACTCCCCCCGCGATGACATTGTCTCGCCGTAGAGCACCTCCCCTTCCTCTATCAGAGCGTAGAAAACGGTTATCCTCTTTCCCTTGGCCGCGTTGCCGAAGACAAGGAACCCAGGCCTGCCCTGCCAGACCCAGAACCCCGCGACCTGGTTGAGGGAGACGCTGTCCGAGCTTATCCCCATTGATGATAGGTAATCGCGACAAGCCTCGGCAAGGGAATCGGAGTCTGGTTGGGGTGGGCTTGCTGTGTCCCACCAGAACGCGCGCGAGGGCAGAGCAATGTAATAAGCGCCGGGGGTTAAATGGCCAGATGTTGCTCTTATGCGATCGCCCCTTGCTTCAGCCCTTATCTCGCCGCCAGGGCCGTAGAGGTAGAAATTGCCGGTCGCGGTGTCCGGTGGCTGGAGAAACCTCCCAGCCGAAAACTCAAGGATAGGGAACGAGAGGGCCAGGGTGTCATCCTCGGCCCATGCTTCAAGCACAGGCCCCCGTCCGGGTTCCGAGATGTCCGGCTCTGGCCAGAGAGCCAGTTCGGGGCCAGGTCCACCAAGGATTATTGAGCCATAGCGGGATTTTATGGCACGGCGCTCATCTTGGTTGAACTCCCTGCCGAATGCCTTCTCAAGGCCATCAAGGGTGCCGTGCTGAAAAGCCAGGACACACAGTATCGCGCAGGCCTCCTCCAGGCCAGGGTCCCAGGGAGCCTGGCCCGTGAAACGGACTGATCTGTAGACCAGGGATGTGTCCCTGAGTAGCCTGGCGTAGCCTTTCAAGAAATAAAGAGCCCGGCCGTATGCCTTCCTTTCTTTTGAGACCAGCGCGAGGGTGTCGGCCCTCGCGGCTTCAATCGCGACCAAGAGTTCGTCCGAACCGGATTTAAGGATCTTCCAGGCCTCTGAGGGGGATTCGGTTCTCGCTATGTAATAGGCCAAGGCCGCGGCCTCGCGCGCCCGAAAGACGGCGGAAACGAGATCCTCAGAGGCCGTCCACCTGGGCGGTTCCTGTTTCCTGGCGCAGGAAAGGAACGCCAGGATGAGGAGAAGGGGAAAGTGTCTCACGCGAGACCATATTTTACCTTGTCTCGCTGGCTCATTTCAAAGTAATGCGAACAGCCGAGAATCCGAGCAACCAGCAGGGGTATCCGGAATGTTTCCTGAAAGGGATATGGACTATTCCCACTCTATCGTCCCCGGAGGCTTTGATGTGATGTCATAGACGACCCTGTTGACCCCCTTGACCTCGTTGACTATCCTGGTTGCCATTCGCTCAAGGAGCTCCGGGGGCAGTTTTGCCCAATCCGCTGTCATGCCGTCCTCGGAAAGGACGCACCTTATCGCGATGACCTGCTCGTATGTCCTCTCATCCCCCATTACCCCCACAGATTTTACGGGAAGGAGAACAGCGAAAGCTTGCCAGAGCTCCTCGTAAAGCCCCTGGGCCCTGACCTCTTCCTCCACTATGAGATCTGCTTGTCTGAGGGTCTCAAGGCTCTCGCGGTTGACCTCCCCTATTATCCGAACCGCGAGACCGGGCCCGGGAAACGGGTGCCTGGTTATTATTTCTTCAGGCAAACCCATTATCCGGCCTATTTTCCTGACCTCGTCCTTGAACAGGAACCTGAATGGCTCAAGGAGCCTGAACGGAAGGCTCTCCGGCAGGCCGCCGACATTGTGGTGGGATTTTATGGTAGCGGATGGACCTACGACCGGCCTTGATTCTATGACATCCGGATAAAGGGTCCCCTGCGCCAGGAAACCGACCGGGAGCCCCTTCACCGCGTCGGAGAACACCTCTATGAATGTCCTGCCTATTGTTTTTCGTTTCTGTTCGGGGTCAGTTATACCCCTGAGTCTTTCCAGGAATGTTTTGGAGGCGTCAACGAGCCTGAAGTTCGGCCACCGGCCGAAAACCCTCCCCACCCTCTCTGCCTCGCCAGCCCTGAGCAGGCCCGTGTCCACGAAGACAGGATAAAACCTCGTGTCCAGAGCCTTCTCCATAAGATAAGCCAGGACCGAGGAATCAACCCCCCCGGAGAGGCCGAGGACAACCCCCTGGTCTCCGACGGTTTGCCTGATCTCCACGACCTCTCTCTCAATGAAATCCTCCAGGCTCCAGTCCCCTTTAGCTCCGGCTATTCCATAGAGAAAGTTTCTCAGGATATCGCTACCCAGGGGCGTGTGCCGGACCTCCGGGTGAAACTGGACACCCCATATCCTTCTTTTTTGATCTGAAACAGTCGCGAAGGGGGAGTTATCCGTTTGGGCTATGGGCGCGAAGCCCTCCGGGAGCTCAAGAACCCTGTCGCCGTGGCTCATCCAGACACGCATCTCGCGAGGCAGGCCGGCGAAAAGCGGATCATCCCCGATGACTTTCAGGGACGCCTGTCCGTATTCCCTTGCTCCCGCTGGCGCCACCTTGCCCCCGAGGAGGTGGGTGATGGCCTGCAGGCCGTAGCATATCCCAAGGACAGGGATACCAAGGTTAAATATCTCAGGGGAGGGGAGTGGCGCTTCAGGATGATATACGCTGGAAGGCCCGCCGGAGAGAATTATCGCGAGGGCATTTCGGGCTTCCTCGGAGGGAAAGTCTGGCGGGACTATCTCCGAGTAGACCGAAAGTTCCCTGACCCTCCTGGCTATGAGCTGAGTATACTGGGAGCCAAAGTCATACACGAGAACCCGTTGCACATCAAATTATAATTCGGGAGGGTGGCCCGGGGCACCCTTTCATTGCCCGTGGCCACGGGCAATCCTGTCCCTGAGGGCCTGGCCCCTTTTCTTTACTTCCATTATCTCGTCCTTGGATGACATCCCTGAGGCAATGCCAGCGCCCAGGAGGAAGAAAAACAGAGCCGCGACAGGCATAACGATGAAAAGGGTTACGACGAATCCCGTTGCAAGCGTTTCCATATCGTAAGGGATGCATTCATTCCCCTTATCCTCTGCCTGGTTGCCGTAATAGATGCATGAACCTATGCTACTGGCTGCGGTTCCGACGCCACTACACGCGTTCCCCGAGGCGTCAACATGCCTGTTCGTCTCGGTGGCCTCAAGGGTCAGGCTGACATTCTGCATGTCCTCTGGCGCGACCATGACGCTTTTTGTCGCCCCGGCCAGTTTAGTGCCAGGAAGCAAGACGCTCGTGACATCAACCTGGACCATGGAGTCGGACACGCCCACGAATACGCCACCCCAGGATTTCCCTACGATGTCCTTGTATGTTATCCTCGCGCCGCTGGCGAGCTCAGCCGTCTCGGTGTCAAGAAGAGCACGCGGGTCAGGAACCTCCACCTTCTCCGTGTAGTGGAATGCCCCACAACCCAGGAAAAAAACAAAGAAGAAACTGACAGGATAAAACCTGTTCATAGATTTCAAATTATACACCAAACTCATCACAACCATCCTTCAAGCGCGTCCGCAAAATTTTCCATCACCCTCTCGGCCTCAAGGCCTGGGACCGAAACAGGCCCTGGCTCCCAATAAGCGAGATGGGCCAGGGCGTCCCTGATCCCCTCCGGGTCATCCCACCTGACAGCGAATCCGACCCTGTTCTTTCGGATCACCTCCCAGAGAAGGCCCTCAAGGCCCACATAGAGCACTGGCCTCCCGACCGATAAGGCATCAAGAAACTTTCCGGGAACGAGCCTCCTCTCCATTTCATCCGGAAATCCATCGGCAACGAGAATCGCTCTGCATGACTGGAGAAAGCGAAAATACTCGTCCCGCGGAAGGAACCCGTGGAACTTAGCCCTGCTGGATATTCCGAGCTCCTCGGCTAAACGCGACAGTTCTCCTCCCAGCGTGCCGTGGGAGACAAAGCTCCAACCAGTATCCCTGAGGCCCAAAAGGAATGTTTTGAATGGCCTCAGGTTGCCATAGTGGGTGCCCCCGAAACCTATTATGAGTTCTCTGGGGGCTGGAACCCAGGCCAGGGGTTCGTAGGAATACGGGAAGACGCGGAATTTCTCAGGATGACCGAAAAGTCCAGAGATGTGCTCGGCTTGGGCCTGGGTAGCGCAGAATATGCCCGTGGCAGAGGCAACCAGTTTCGCCTCAAGTTTCGGGAGCTGTTTGAAAGCGGGGTTTCCTGTCCAAGGGTCCCGGTAATCAAGGATCAGTGGGATTTTTGCGGCTTTCGCTATGCCCTCCGCGGCTATGAATGACGAGAACGGGTAACCGGTGGCGAAAACTCCGGAGAAGATTTCATTTTTGGCCAGCTCAGTGCCCAGTTTTGCCGCGGCGCCTGCCCAGGCCGCGTGCGCGTCAGGGCTATTAAGGGCATTCCAGACGCGCCGGGCCGCCCTCCCGATGAAATTAACAGCATCCTTGAATGGCATGGGATCCGGAACTCGGTAGACCCTGGCGTGTTCAACCTCTTTCAACAGGTCGGGGTCTTCTCTGCCCCGGCAATAAGCCTTATCCGGCGCAATGAAGACAGGTTCCCAGCCGTGCTTCGGGAGGTATTTCGCCAGGCGCAATGCCCTCTGGACGCCGGAGCGAGCGCACGGGGGGAAGTAATAGGAGAGGACGAGAAGCCTTTTCAAGAGATCCTCCCGATGGCCGAAAGAATCTCCCCGAACCTCGCGTCCCAGGAATTCTCCGAGGCCTTCTCTGAGAGCCTTCCTGGGTTTCTCTCGGTCATCATTTTCCTGACGGCCTCCACGAAGCTTTCCGCGTCATCTGCTATCTCAAGAACCCCCTCCTCTCGGTGAAACAACGCCTCGTCTATGTCCGTTGAAACCACCCCAGCCCCAGCGGCAAAGGCCTCGTAAATCTTCAGGGGGCTTGTTGAGTTGCCGAGCCTGCCCGTGTCAAAAGGAACGAGGCCGACCCCGACCGGTGCCAGGAATTCCGGCAGGGCCTCATAGCCAAGTTCGCCGAAATAGCGGACATTTGGCCTTCTCGCCAGCTCTTCAAGGGCCTTTGCAAGCCCAGCCTGAACCCTGCCGGCCAGGCGCAACTCAATATCCGGCAGTCCATCCGCAACGGCCTCCAGGAAATCCATCCTGACCCAGGACGCTATGGCTCCCCAGTAGCCCACTGCTGTCTTTTCCGAACGCGCGGCCGGCGCGAAAACCTCCGGATCAACCCCGTTCTGAACCAGGAATGTGTTCTGGTTGAATGTTTTTGCCCAGCGTAGCAAGGGCCTTGACACTGCGAACACCAAATCCGACATTGCCATGACCCTCTGCATTTCCGGCAGGATGTCCTCTTTATCGTAGAAACCGGGTATGTAGTCCGATAGCTCGTATATGAGAGCTTTCCTGGAAATATTTTCCCAGAGCCACTCCTGGGGCGGCCCCCAGACCCACATCAGGGGAGGTGAGTCCAGGCCATCGGCCAGCCTCCGCAGGTGGCGACGGTAAAGGGCACGGTTCAGGGCGCGAATCGGGGGAAACCTGTCTCCAGGGATGCGCCTGAATATCCCCTCTCCAGTGTGCTTCCTTGAGGAGGAGATATTCAGGACGCGCGCGATGGCGCTCAGCCTCCTGAAGATGTGGTGCGGCCTGCGGGTCATGTAGCTGTCCAGGGGCGCCGCGGTTACGAAGAAAACATGGGCTTGCGCGAGGACTGGCGGGACATTCATAATATCAACCCTTGAGAAGAAACCTCGTGGCTGGCGTCTTTCTCTTGTTTCTGGGGTTCATGTTCCTGTCGTCCTTCTGGATAGTGGCGCCCGGAAGCATATCCTGGAATTCCCCGTTTCCGTGCTGTTTCGTCTTTGAAACAGGGCTTTACAACATCGTATTCGGGTTTCTCGCGGAGAGGGCCATGATGCCGAGGGTGCCCAGAGAAATATCGTCCTGGCTCGCTCTGGGAACCTGCCTTTTGCCCGTAGGGCTTTTTCTCTATCACTTCCTTCACTGGAAACCCGCCTTTTACATCGTCCCCGGAGGCATCTGGGCCGGACTCCTGTCCGCCATGTTCTTCTTGGTCTGGCTTCCTCGGTCTATTGAATGACCACCAGGGCCCTTTTGCCTTCTGTTTCCACCAGATAAACTCCATTCCCTGAAAGTTCAATCTCGGTGCTATTGCCGGAAAATTGACGCTCCAGGATCAGACAGCCGGCCGCATTGTAGACCTTCAAGCGGTGCGCGCCAGGCCCCAGGCCGGAGACGAACAGAGGGCCGCGCGAGGGATTTGGCAACACGGTCAGCTTGCCAGGCCTTGAACCCGGGCCCTCCTCAACGGCTGGCGGGGTGAACCAGTCGTCCCAGGTCAGGCCCATGAAAACCTTGTATAACCTGTTTTTCGGGCCGTTGACCGTGATAAAGGCGAAGACCGAATCCGTGGCAAGGGTATCCTCCCAGATGTCAATGTCCGCCATATCCTGCATGGGCGCGGATTCTATGCCCGGATGCTCTGGCACGTCGCCGTCCAGCTTGTATAGGATGTCATCATTCCAGCCCCCAACGAGGAGCCAGGTTATCGTGTCAAATGGCGACGCGTTGTGACCGTAACCAAAGTAAGAAATTCCCCTCTGAGAGGAGCTCCACTGGAAAGCCGAATCTATCGCTACATCGGGCGAATCCGGACTCACCGCGTATGCCCTGTTCGTTCCGACGCCGTAGACCCTCACATTCACCAGCCAGAAGAGGCCGTTGTTGTAGTCGTAGTCCACGCCAGCGAACCAGCCCCTTGCCAGGGAGTCCAGCCTCCATGTCCTGAGCCTCGTTCCGCCGTATGAGTATTCCGAGAGAGCTGCCGAGTCAACCGCGGCCGAGGCAGTGGTTACGAAAAAGGATGTGTCGGCCCATGTTATGCCCCAGTGCCAGTCAGAAAATCCATCGGCAAAGACATCCTGGAGGGCAAATCTCTGGGCAAGCGTCCCGGCCGGGTTTTCCGGGTCAAAGCTCCAAACCGCCGAGCCGAAAAGGTCGGCGATGTAGAATAGGTTGTCCCTATCGCAATAGGTTATGCCCGCGAGGGTGTAGGCGCTGTCAAGGGAAAGTTCAAATGAATCGGTTATCTCTCCAAAATCCACCGGCACAGGAGAGCGGGGGGAAAGGCCTTGCCAGGAATTATATGGCAGGCCGTCGGAAAGGCTCAGAACTATGAGGATCACCCTCTAATTTTAATTCGGGACGGTGATGTCATTCAACGCTACTGACCAGGCCAAAGCTTTATCCTTTGACCATGAACAAGTTTTTCATTCCCCTCATGCTCCTTTCGCTCTCCTGCAAGGCCAAAGCCCAGGATAGCTTTCAGGCCGGGGAACCCGCGCCGGTTGAGCCTATCGCGCCTGATCCCTCCAATTGGGTTCTTGACACCATATACGAGATAGCCAGAATACCCTCCGGTTCCCTTCCCAAGGCCGTGAAGATAACCCCGGACGGCCGCTTCGCCTTCACCACCAACTTCGGCGATGGGACAATAGGCAAGATAGCGATAGGCGAGAAAAAGTGGTTATACAGGCAGAAGAATTTTGATCCGAGGAGAAGAGACCTCTCCCTGCCTGTGGAGATAGCCTTTGACTCGGTGAGGCCCTGGGCATATATCTCGGATTTCTCTCACGGGAGGGTCAGAATTTACGATTGGGAGGCGGATACTTTTATCAAAGACATAGAGGTCGGCTCCCTGCCTAAGATACTTGAGGTCTCGCCGGATGGCAAAAGGCTCTGGGTTTCCAACTGGGGATCAAACGCTGTATCTGTGGTTGACCTGAATTCCCTCAAGGAGATAAAGCGCATCCCCGTGAAGTCCGCCGCGCCCAGGGGAATAGCCCTGACCACTGATGGCAGGGCCTATGTCTGCAATTTTGACGGCTCGGCCATATCCGTGATTGACGCGAGTTCCCTGGAGCTCATCAAGGTCATCAAGGCCCCGCGGCTCCCCAGGCACGCGGTCGCGAAGGGAGACACGGCATACCTGACGCTTTATGGCACCGGGAAGCTCTGGGTGATGACCGGGGATAGCCTGGTCAAGGAATACACGGTCGGCGGCCACCCCAAGACCCTTGTCCTCTTTGGCCGCTACGCCTTCATCGCCAACTACGGCGCGGACAGGATGGATGTGTTTGACCTCCCGGAAGCCAGGGTGAAGATGCGCGTCCCGGCTGGAAAAAGCCCGTCTGGCATAGACATAACCCCAGATGGCCAATACATTTATTTGACCAACTGGTTTGATCCCTCGCTGAGCATATACAGGGTGGAGTGGAAGAAGCCTGAGTGATCAAAGCCCCCTGTAATCAAGCACATGGGGCAGGTCTGGCCGAACCCCGTTTAAGATTTCCTCCACGGTCAATATCTGCAAGCGAGGGTAATCCTTTCCCCAGGCCTCCGAGTGGTAAAACCCGCACGAGGCCGCCTCCTTGGTCATCGGTTTTGTTGGCTTCTCAAGGGTTATCAGGATACCCACGGGACAGGATTCCCTCTCAATCACATGCGCCAGGTCCCTAACATCCTTGACACCCACAGCTCCGCTCTTCACCGAAACAATTGCCCTCTTTGTGCCCCTTTTGATATCCGGACTCTCCAAGAAGTAGATTATGCCGTCTATGCCTGTATCCGCGCCTTTTTTCTTTCCCCTGTAAGGTTTAGCGTTCACGATGGCCAGGACACACCACTGGAACTGAAACCTGTTGTGTTTAGCGAGGGTCCTGAATCCGGCCAGGTCAACCGGTTTACCAATGACCCGGTAATCCTTCTCCGGTTCAAGACCCAGAAAGCTCTTGAGGCGCCATTCTATCAAGTTTATTGCAAGGTAGGTTATGTCTATTCCAATCCATTGTCTGGACATGCTTTCAGCGGCCTCAATGGCGGTTCCGCACCCGCAGAAGGGATCAAGCACTATATCCCCCTCTTCGGTGGATATGGACAGGATTCTCTTGAGTAGTTCCAGAGGTTTCTGTGTTGGGTAGCTCATCTTCTCAGACTGGTTGCCTCTGAGCGCCGCTATGTCCCACACATCCCGCAGACCAACCTCCGTGTATAAAGCTGGTGGAGCCTTTCCGTCATGCGCGAATGGGCATTCGCCTTTCTTGATCTCTATGTTGGAGAAACCGTATCTGTGTTTCAGATATG
>CBFGJU010000255.1:0-2168 GCA_965649155.1 Caldifarciminota bacterium
AATTCTCAAAACAATAAGGGACAGGAAGATAGAGATCGTCCGTTTCTGGTTCACGGATGTCCTGGGGCGTCTCAAGGGATTCAACATAGCGACCGGAGAGCTGGAAAGGGGGCTCTCCGAGGGAATAATGTTTGACGGTTCGTCCGTTGAGGGGTTCGTGCGCATAGAGGAATCTGATCTGGTAGCGTTTCCCGATCCGGAGACCTTCAAGATATTGCCTGAGGGCATGGGGAGCATTCCAACCGCGATCCTGATATGCGACATAAAATATCCCGATGGCAGGCCCTTTGAATCAGACCCCAGGGGCGTTCTGAGGAGAAATCTGGAAAAGGCCAGGGCCATGGGCTATGAATATTATGTTGGTCCGGAGCTGGAGTTCTTCTATTTCCCCGGGGAAAATGACCCAACTCCGCTGGACAAGGGCGGCTATTTTGACATAATGCCCCTCAACCAGGCCTCAGCGGCAAGAAAGGACGCTGTCCTCGCCCTGATGGACATGGGCTTCAGGGTTGAGGCGAGCCACCACGAGGTCGCGCATTCCCAGCATGAGATTGATTTCAGGTATTCGGGCGCGCTCGCTATGGCGGACCTCTTGCAAATAGCGAAAGTAATAATAAAGGAGAAGGCAAGGGCCCACGGGTTATTCGCCTCGTTCATGCCAAAGCCGGTCTTCGGGATAAACGGCTCAGGCATGCATGTTCACCAGAGCCTTTTCAGGGAAGGCGAGAACGCTTTCTATTCACCGGCCGACCCGTATAACCTCTCGGATGTAGCAAAGGGATTCATAGCCGGCCTACTGAAACACTCAAGGGAAATAACAGCTGTCACCAACCAGTGGGTCAATTCATACAAAAGGCTGGTCGTTGGATATGAGGCCCCTGTTTATATATGCTGGGGGAGAAAGAACCGGAGCGCGTTGGTCCGGGTTCCCGCTTTCAAGGAAGGGAGATCATCCTCCTGCAGGGCAGAATACCGAGCACCTGACCCCGCGTGCAATCCATACCTGGCTTTCTCGGTCATGCTAGCGGCCGGCCTGGCTGGCATAACCGGGAAATACCCTTTGCCTGACCCGGTTGAGGAGGACATCTATCACCTTCCGGAGACCGCCAAGCGCGAATACGGCATAGATGCCTTGCCGGACAGCCTCTACTCCGCGACCGAGATCATGGAGAGGAGCGAGGTTGTGAGAGAAGCCCTGGGACCGGAGCTCTTCGCCAAGTATCTCGCTAACAAACGAGAGGAGTGGGAGCGCTACAGGACCCAGGTCACGGATTACGAGATAAGGGAATATCTACCTAACCTGTAGCTCTACATCATGAGATACGAGGCCGGCGACTCTATGAAGGCAGAGAAACTGCCGATGGTGATATAAAGTTATGTCTGAGCCACGGTGTCCTAAGCGCCAGGGCTTTTTAACCCCCACTTTTATTTACCCGTTAACCTCCTGAACCTCGCGTCGCCCCAGAGCTTCGCGAAAGCGGTGTCCTCTTTGGCGAGCAAGGCATATCCGGGATCAATCTGCATGGCCCTTGAAAGTGCCATCAGGGCATCGGAGGTCTTGCCACTTTCCGCATAGAAAGCCGCGAGGCGATACCAGGCCTCGTGATATTCCGGATCTGACTTCACGGCCCGCTTCAGGTAAATCTCCGCGGAATCCGGCATCCCCATCTCCGCGAAATCAAGTCCCGCGTTGAACGCGGCCTTGGCGTAACGGGGGGCAACCGAAAGGGCCCTCCTGTAGCTCTGGAGCGCCATGGGGATGTTCCCTTCCTCTTCATAGGTTATGCCAATGTTGAAGAGGGGCCTCGGGTCATCCGGGGCAAGAGCAAACGCCCTCTCATATGCACACCTCGCCTCCGGGAGGCTGTCCAGTTCGTGATAAACCAGGCCCAGCGCGAACCACGGCATAAGCTGGGTTGAATCCAACTCAACAACCTGCCTGTAAAGCTCAAGCGCCTCGGAATACTCCTTTCTCTGGTGATGATAGATTGCCTTTGCTAGAAGGGAATCCGTGCTGTCCAGGGCCAGTAGCAGGAGGATCACGCCGCGCTCCTTATCCGCGACCTTATGTCCTCAATGTCCTTGAGGTAGGAGGGATTGCCGGTCCTCTGGTATGCCTTTTTCCTCATCGCAAGCCTGGCCAAGAGGTGCCTGTTGTTCTTCGCCCT
>CBFGJU010000256.1:0-2166 GCA_965649155.1 Caldifarciminota bacterium
CGCGCGCTCAAGGTGCCAGCGGTTCTTTGAATAGACCGAGCCGGTCAGGCCATATATGGAGTTGTTGGCCATCCTGAGAGCGTCGTCGTAATCCCTTGCCTTTGAAACGGCCAGGACGGGCCCGAATATCTCCTCCTGGTATATCCTGGCGGTTTCCGAGATGTCAAGGAAAACCGTCGGCTGAACGAAGAACCCAACCGAGTCGTCGTATGTCCCGCCAACAGCGAGCTTGCCCTCGCCTTTTCCTATTTCTATGTATTCAGATATGGAACCGAACGCGCCTGACCCTATCACTGGCCCCATGTTCGGATTCTCCTCGGCCGGACCAACCTTGAGGGCCTTCGTTTTCTCCACGACCGCGTCAGCAAAATCCCTGTATAGCCTCTCGTGGACGATGAGCCTTGAGCAAGCTGAGCACTTCTGGCCCTGGTATCCGAAAGCGGCGGCCACGACCCCGGAAACCGCGTCATCAAAGGAGTAGAGATCGTCATCTATCACTATAGTATCCTTGCCACCCATTTCCGCGATGACCCGCTTTATCCATATCTGGCCATCGGACCTCTTTGCCGCGAGCTCGTTTATCCTGAGACCAACCTCCATTGAGCCCGTGAAAGCGATGAACCTGGTTTTCGGATGCAGGACGAGGGGGTCCCCAACCTTTGACCCTGGCCCGGTGAGGAAGTTTATCACCCCCGGCGGGACTCCTGCCTCTTCCATGATCTCAACATACTTGTAGCCGATCAGTGGGGTATCTGATGAAGGTTTTAGCACGATGGTGTTCCCGGTGACCACGGCCGCGCTTGACATTCCGCAAAGAATGGCCAGAGGAAAGTTCCACGGCGGGATTATCGCGCCGACGCCCAGGGGGATGTAGAAATACTCGTTGAATTCGGAGGGGATTGGGGTGAGGCCCTGGGGTTGGCTGTATCTGAGCATCTCCCTCGCGTAGAACTCAAGGAAATCAATGGCCTCCGCGGTATCCGCGTCTGCCTCTGCCCAGTTCTTCCCTGCTTCAAGCACCATGGTCGCGGAGAGCTCGTGCCTCCTGCGTTTCATTATCTCCGCGGCTCGTTGCAGGACAACCGCCCTTGTCTCCGGCTTTGTCCTCTTCCAGGACTCAAAGGCCTTCGCGGCTGTCTCAACAGCCTTATCAACGAGCTCCGGCGTCCCCTTCTGGAATAAGCCCAGGACCTCGTCCTTTTTTGAGGGGTTTATGCTCTGGAACTTCTCGTCCGTCTTTATGCGCTCCCCGCCTATGATCAGCGGATACTCCTTGCCAGCCTCAGCCCTGACGCGGGCTATCGCGTCGCGCATGGCCTTGGCGTTCTCGGGCTTGCTGAAATCCGTGTAAGATTGGTTTTGAAAGGGTGTGAAAGGCATATTGAATAACCTCCGACAAGGGGATATTATAAAGCGAGGCGTTGAGGGGGATCATCATCAGGGCTTATAATTTGGTTGTGACGCGAGTTGCTGTTAGTAATCTTCTTCTTCGCTGGGCGATAGAACGCTCTGGTAGATCCGGTGTCATCAAGCAAAAAGTCCGAGATCTGGACAAATGGCTGAGCGGCGAGAAACAACCCACATTGCGCCAGCTTGAGGAGTTTGCAAAAGCAACATACACCCCACTTGGGTATTTATTTCTTTCTGAGCCTCCGGATGAGCGGCTTTCCATTCCTCATTTCCGCACGCCTGGTGGTGGATACTCAGGCCGTCCTAGTCCCGATCTGCTTGAGACTGTCCAGATCATGGAGCGGCGACAGGCCTGGATGCGTGAGTATCTTATTGAACAAGGCCACGAACCCCTTTCCTTTGTGAGTTCCGCACAACTTACAGACGAGCCAGAGCAGGTTGCTAAAGCGATAAGGCTCGCACTGGGACTTACCAAAGATTGGGCGGCTAACCAGCCCTATTGGACAGCAGCACTACGGCAATTAGAAAAGAAAACCGAGGAAGCCGGGATTCTTGTGGCAGTCAGTGGTATTGTTGGAACAAACACACATCGCAGGTTGGAACCAAGCGAGTTTCGTGGTTTCGTTCTGGTGGATGAGTATGCGCCACTCGTTTTTATCAATGGTGCAGATGGCAAGGCGGCCCAGATGTTTACACTGGCACACGAGCTGGCACATATCTGGCTCGGAAGTAGTGCCGCCTTCGATCTACGAGACC
>CBFGJU010000257.1:0-2161 GCA_965649155.1 Caldifarciminota bacterium
ATCCTGAACACAGAGGGCATTGGAGGGGTGTCCTCGGTTATGTCCTCATAGAGGGGACAGGATGTGTATTTGATCCAGATTCCGCCCTGGGTTGCTATCTCGTTGTTGACACGATCGCCCCTGAGTTCTATCCTGTATTGGAAATACTTCATGCAGGGGGTTCCGAGAAAGATGGAGTCAGCACCGGTTCCGGGTGGCAGGAATATGGGGCCTGTCCAGGGAGCGGCCAGGATCTCGGCAACCGTGTTTCCCCCGCGCCAGTATATTGCGGCCGCGGAGTCGTTGGGGATGCAGGAGGCATATCCCCACCCGAGGTAGGATATTGCTCCGCCGGAGTCAGCAACAGCGTGAAGCTGAAGGATGGATGACTCAAGCCAGCCAAAGGGAGCGAAAGCGGAGTTGACCCTGTTCTCGTAGATGGCGTGCTGGCCCTCGCGGGTCGCGAAGATGTCTATGTCAGGCGTGCAGGAGACCTGATCAGCGTCATCCGGATATATCCAGTGGGAGTTGTAGAACCCGGTTATGAAATACTCGGTGAAGGTCGGGAAAGGCAAAGTCTGCCTGAAATAGCCGAGGCTTGACCAACCAGCGGATATGTCCGCCAGGCCATCAAGGTCCATATCCCTGGCTATTGAGCCGTCGGTGTAGGCGTTCGCGTTGCCGGAAAGAGCGACCCATGTCCAGCCAAGACCGGTCCCGTCGTTCAGCAGGGCTTCAAACCTGTAAATGCCCATGGAGTTCGGGTATGTCGCGACCGTGATGTCAAGGTCTCCGTCCCTGTCCAGATCGTTCAACCACATGCCGTCAACACAGTTGAAGTAGTAGGGGACCTGGAACCTGGTGAAAACGCCAGAACCGTTGTTCCGAAATACCTCGGCCCTAGCAGTCCCGCAACAGCCTGTCGCGACGAAATCAAGGTCAAGGTCTCCGTCAATGTCTCCAATGGACAGTCGCCAGACATCCGTGCCCGGAGACCAGATCAGCTCCTCGGTGAAGTTTGCCAAGCCGTCGTTCCTGTAGAGCCATATTCCGGGCACATCCCAGATGCTCCGGTTGGAAACAAGCATATCCTTGTCCCCATCCGCGTCAAAATCACCAGAGAAGACCCTTGACCTGGAGTTGTTGGTTATGGTGGTCGCGGCCCAGGTCGCACCGTTGTTCCTGTAAAAAACGAGTCTGCCGTTGGGGCTACCGGCCCCCGCGTCAGCAACAACAACATCTCCATCACCGTCTCCGTCAAAGTCATCTGCCCAGACAGCGGCGTAGCCCTCGCCGGTCAGGGTTCCGAGGTTGGCTATGTCGTGGGGTACATATGTCCAGTTAGCAACGAACTCATACCACCGAACTATCTCGCCGGAAAGCATGATCAGGTCCCTGTCTCCATCGCCGTCTATGTCAAACGCGGAGAAGCCCTGGTAGTGGTGCTTCCCGCCGGGATCCGTGAAACGCAGATTCCAGCTTCCGGGGGTCACCAAGGTCGCAACCAGCGAGAGTATCCCGGGGTTCGCGTAGTTTATGTTCTGAGACTGCCAGAACCTGTTTCCCCAGGCGGCCACTGGCCCTTGAACTCCGGGGCCGCCGGACCAGTCGTTCTGAAACGCGTATATCTGGCCAAGCAACAAAACCACATATATGTTCATATTCACACCTCCGTATTCTTCGTCTAGACTAATATTATACTGGATCAGGAGGAAATAATCAAGGGGCAATTCCGGACAATTTTAGTCCACGCGTGGCCAGAAGTCCTGATTTTACAGGGTTTATTACCTGATCAGCACCTTGGCCGAGGCAGTCTTCTCCTTGCCCCTGAAAACGGCCATGTATATCCCCGCGGGGACAGAGGGCCTGAACTCAAAGACTCCGGGGCCTATCTGGCCATCGTGGAGAACCCCGGCGAGCCTTCCGGTGGCGTCATAAAGGGAGAGCTTGGCTGATGTGGGGCCGGGAAGCTGGAGAACAAGCGCGTCGCCCATCTGGGCCATCCTGAACACAGAGGGCATTGGAGGGGTGTCCTCGGTTATGTCCTCATAGAGGGGACAGGATGTGTATTTGATCCAGAGGCCGCCCTGGGTTGCTATCTCGTTGTTGACACGATCGCCACGGAGCTCTATCCTGTATTGGAAATACTTCATGCAAGGGGTTCCGAGAAAGATGGAGTCAG
>CBFGJU010000258.1:0-2139 GCA_965649155.1 Caldifarciminota bacterium
CTCTGTGCCGGCGCCACCAGTGGTGGTAACCAATCTATCAGATAACCCCGGCTTCCGGAAAGCAGGATTTGGTTTGCGGTTGGCTGTAAGTTATCCGGGCACAATTGCCCGGTCCGGGCCAGGCTTTCCAGTCTGCCATATAGCATCTGGGGAGTCAGAAAACCCTGGTCGGGAAGAATTCAAAAATACGATTATATGGCTATGCGCTTGTGCCACAGGGGTCTTAACCCAGCTCTTGAGACCCTTGAAAAATCCCGATCTGGCTTTCATTCTCATGGGACTTTGCCATAACAGAAGGCAAAATTCCGCCGAAACGCTCTCTTGGCGTGATTTTTCTATGCTGAGCGAAGCGAATACTCAGGGGGGCCCCTCCTGGAACCTTGATCCATTTGATCCGGCCGGACAAACCTGGTCCAGACCAGCAAGTTATCGCTAGTTACTCGGAGGTCTCTGAGAACTCAATGATAAGGCTTATTCCTGGTGTTTCTTTCCCAGGGTTTCTCTCAAGGTTTTCCTGAGCTCCAGGACCGGCGCGGAATCGTTGCCGAGCCTTATTGCTTCTTCAACCTGCATTAGAGCGTCATAATCCCTGCCCATATCCCTGAGGACCATCGCGAGGGAGAAACGGGTCCAGGAGTGATCCTTTCTCAGTTGCGCGGCCTCACCCAGGGCCTCCGCGGCCTCGGAAAGCTTTCCGGTGAGGTGAAACAATGAACCCAGGTCAAGGAGAACATCCGGATTGTCCGGAGCCAGCCGAGCGGCCTCCCGAAGCTCGCGCTCGGCCTCCGTGTATTTCTCAAGGATCAGAAGGACCTCGCCGAGCGCGTGACGCGCGAGGGGGGAATCCGGCCTCATCCTGACCACGGCCCGAAACTCGGCCTCGGCTTCCTCGTATCTTCCGAGGGAATAAAGGGTCTCACCAAGGGCCATCCTGGCATCGGTAAGGGTGGGGTCGCGTGCCACAGCCCTCCTGAAATAGGCTTCCGCGTTCTCGTATTCTCCTCTTTGGTAAAAGGAAACTCCTTCCTGGAATAACCCGTTCGCGTCCTCAAGCATGGGCAAATTATACTGGCTAATTGCTTCTCGTTGCTCGTTCCCTGCTTTTGGTTAAAGCAGTATCCTCATAACCTTTATATCCGAACGGACCGCTCCCTCAAACCTGGCGAGCTTTTCCCGGAGTGAAAACGGGGCCTCCTCGGCAGGAAC
This sequence comes from Caldifarciminota bacterium, assembly GCA_965649155.1. Classification (GTDB taxonomy): domain Bacteria; phylum Hydrothermota; class Hydrothermia; order JBDRYB01; family JBDRYB01; genus JBDRYB01. The sequence continues at coordinate 1,207 of CBFGJU010000258.1, forward strand.
CGGGACGAACCCCCAGGGCTCAAAGTATCCGACCAGGTCAGTGGTTATCCAGAGCACGGACAAGCCAGCGCGCCGGGCACGCTCCAAGAGCTCTCGGACCACAAGCCCGCCAAGGCCCATGGACCTCATCTCCGGCACCACTCCGAGACAGCCGAGCTCCGTGCAATCCGGGTATGGCTTGAGCCTGCCAAAAGCGACAATCTTTCCCTGGTATTCCGCGACTATGAACTGCTCCGGGGAAAGTCTCTCGTAGTCAAGCCTGAACTCACCTATCATCCGGACTATCCCGGAGAACTCTCCGGGCCTGGCGTCGCGAATGAGAATATCTTCAATCTTCAGGGACGCCATGGCGGGAATCCGAGAATGAAGACTTCAGGCGAACATCCAGAATTGATGGCGAATGTGAAGCCGCCGAGGCTCCGAGGAAATTCACCTTTTGCCCTTTTCGCGCGCGGGCTTCTTATCTTCCTGGACAGGCTTGCCCTTCTTCTTGAGGTAATCCTCAATCGCGGCCTTTATGCCCTCCTCGGCCAGCAAAGAGCAATGCAGTTTAATAGGCGGCAGGCCGTCCAGCGCTGTCGCGACGGCCTTGTTGGTTATCTCAAGGGCCTCCTCTATTGTTTTGCCCTTGACGAGCTCGGTTGCCATTGAGGAGGTGGCTATCGCGGCCGCGCAACCGAAGGTCTCAAACGAGACATCAACGATGCGGTTATCCTTAACCTTTATGTATATCCACATGACATCCCCGCAAACGGGATTGCCAACCTTTCCTATGCCGTCAGCGTCCTCCATTCGCCCCATGTTCCTGGGGTTCCTGAAGTGATCCATCACCTTCTCTGAATACATGACTGTTCCTCCGGGCTGTATCCCGCGGCCCTTATTGCCGCGGTAAGTTCCTTTATATCCGGGCTACCCTCAACCAGAAGCTCTTTG
>CBFGJU010000259.1:0-2138 GCA_965649155.1 Caldifarciminota bacterium
TGCATGTTGGGGATGAGCAGATTGGAGAGCCTTGGCGCTAGGGTCTTCACCTTCGTGAGGTCCACATCCAGGGTCAGATCAAGGTCAAGCTCTTTCTGGAACGATGACCTTCCCACGAAAGCGAGGCCCACATTCTCGGACACAAAGGTCAGCCTCCTGCAGTTGACCCACCCGTCCTTGACCATGAAACCGACATCACCGCTCTTGTAAGCGTATGTCCCCAGGGAGGCTATTCCCGTGAACTCAGCCAGGCTTTTCATCAGGGGCGAGCCGTGAACCGCTCCGCCAGATGACCAGACCCTGCCCTCCAGGTTCATGGTCGCGAGGGGATCCGCGGCCTGGAACCCGCCGGAGACCGTGAAGGACGCCTTGCCCGTTAGCCTCGCGCCCAACGGATCGTGTTTCTCGCAGAACTCCGCGAGGTCAAAGCCAGAGAGGGTTATGTCCAGGCTGACGGACTGGGGCCTCGCGTGGGATATGCTCGCCCTCCCAGACAGGGTCCCTCCGTATAGCGAGGCTCTCAGGCTCTCGCCGGAAAGCCCCTTCTCGTCCGAAACCACGCTCACCTGGACATTGCGGAGCTCCTCCCCGCGGATGCCTATCCAGTCAGCGTAGAAATCCAACCTTCCCCTGGGAATGAGGTCTGGAGTGAAATCTCCAATTCCGCCTCCGGCGCCACCTTTCGGCAGGAGAGCGTCAAGGTCAATCCGCTGAGCTTTCACCGAGAAATAGCCCTCCTTCCTGGCGGTGTAAGCTGTGCCCGAAGCGGCAAGCGAGAGGTATGGCGAGGAGATGCTCAGGCGGTTCAGCCTGGTTGAGTCCGGGGTATAGACAGCATCCAGCTCCGCGAGGTCAATCTTGTCCGGGAGGTCCTTTGTCCTCAAGGATTTGATCGTGACCGTCGCCTTCACCGAGGGGTTTTCCGGGGTTCCGGATGAGCTGAAAGCAAAGCTGGTTTTCCCGCTCATGTCTGGCATGAAGTCCTCAAGCCAGAGCTCTCCCTGGCCCTTGAGGAAATAGGCCAGCCTCGGTGCCACGATTATGGTTCCCTCCACCGAACCCTTTGTCCTTCCGGACGAAGCCGCGACATCCAGGTTAACCCTGTCCCCGGCGAGGCCGAGCTTTAGCCTGTAGAAGTTCACCGGCTCCGGGGCCATTTCTGTCTTGATCGAAAGCCCCGAAGCGTCAAGCGAACCCCACGCGCCCGCGAGCTTCATCAGGGTGTCTTTCCTGCTCAGCTCAACCCGGAGGCTGTCTATTTTTATTTCGCCCTTCAGGCCGACTTCCCCGGAGAGGCCCTCCGCGTCCAGGGACTGCGCGGGCAGAATAAGGGTATACGAAGATGAGTCCGCGGAAAGCCCTCGCGCGGAAAGGGCGAAGCTTGCGCCCATCCTGTCCAGGGAGACCCTTGATTCGCCGAGGGACAGAGAATCCCCGCGCTGATCGTAGAAACCGGATATTTCCCACGAGAGCGATTTGTTCGTCAGGCCGGGCGCGAGCACGAGTCCCTTTGCCTTGCCCCTGGACTTCAGTTTGACCTCGGTTTTCTTTGAGACCGAGGCCGAGAGGCTCATGTTTATCTCCGAGAGCGCGAGGGTGGTTTCCCTTTCAGGCGACAGCAGTGTGAACGCGCCGTTTTTGACCTTAAGTCCGCCCATTTCAAGCGCAAATGGCAGTTCTTCTTTCGCCTTTTCCTTGCGGGGTTTCTTTTCGGGTTTTGGAGGCTCCATCACGAGGTTTATCTCAGGGTCTTCCAGCTCTATTCCCCCGACGGAGACCTGGCCCCAGAGCAGGGGCAGGATTCGCAGGTTCAATTTCGCCTTGCCGGCTCTTGCCAGCGGCGGATCGGTCTCCCGCTCTCCGGCGACGAAGATGCTGTCTATGTTGACGCTGATACCACTGAAGCCTATGCCCAGACTGGCTTTTCCTATCTCAACCTTCCTGTCCATCTCCCGCGAGGCCCTCGCGGAGACCATCCGAGCCACAGAGACGGGGTTCACGATTGCCTTGATGTAGAAGAAACCTCCGACCAGGAGGATGACTATAATGCCACAGATAATGCCCAGAGTTATGATCCATTTCTTTTTCATGGGGAGAAATTATAAACCAACTCCGAGCACCTGCCAAAATTATCGCGC
>CBFGJU010000260.1:0-2120 GCA_965649155.1 Caldifarciminota bacterium
TGACCTACTCGTTCGGCCGCTCAAAGGAGAAAGACGCTAAGGCCCTAGAGAACATAGCCGATGAATACCGGAGAAAGGCCCGGATAACCGCGGAGAGCTTCTACATGAGCGCGATGAACTACTATTCCGAGGGCAACCTGGCTGAGGCCCTCAACAACCTTGACAGGGCATTGGTCTGGGACCCCGAATACCCGGAGGCTCAGGCCATGTATGACAACATAAAGGAGGAGAAGCGCAAGCGCGACGCGGAGGCCTATTACAACAGGGGCCTGGAGCTCTACAGCCAGGGCAATTTCATGGACGCGGTAACCCAGTTTGAGAAGTGCCTGGAGCTTGACCCCGAAAACTCCCTCGCGCAGAAGTGGCAGGAGAACTCCTTTACCGCGCTCGTGGAGGTCCAGAAATCAAAATACGGCAAGAAGCAGGAGAAAGGCAATGAGGTCTCCGAGCTCATGAAAAAGGGTGTGTCCGCCTACTCAAAGGGCGACTACTTCAAGGCCGAGGAAAGGTTCAAGGATGTCCTCAAGCTCGATCCCCAGAACGCGGAGGCAAAGGACTATCTCGCCAAATCAGAGAAGGCCAGAAAGGACAAGGCCGCTGATTACATCAGGAAGGCTGATGCGGCAAGGGCAAGGGGGGACTATGCCAGGGCAGTGGACGCATACCAGAAGGCCCTTGAATACGAACCCTCCAACCCTGACGCGGTAAAGGGCCTGGCCGAGGCAAAGGCCGAGGCCTCCCGCGCCGCATCCGAGCGTCTGGCAAACGGCAAGGCCCTCTACAAGAAGGGAGACCTCTCCGGGGCCGAGGCAGAGTTCCGGACCGCGCTGAGCCTTGACCCTTCCCTCACGGAGGCCAGCTCGTATCTCGCGGAGATAGCCGCGAAGCGCAAGTCCGAGGCAAAGGTCGCGCCTGACCCCAAGACCGTTGAGGAGCTATACCTGAAGGGCGTTGACGCTTATGTTAAGGAGGACTACAGGGGCGCGGTCTATTACTGGGAGAAGGTCCTGGAGATTGACCCTGACCACGCGAAGGCAAAGGCAAACCTGGCAAAGGCAAGAAAGAAGATAAGCGGTTGATTCCCCTGCTTCTCCTCGCGGCACAGGCCTACCAGGACCTCTTCGCCAGGACATATGGTGAACGAAATGATGACTGGGCCTATTCCATGGTGGTCTCCGCGGACGCCGGTTTTGCCATTGCCGGTTACACCAGGAGCTTTGGTTCCCAGGGCGCTGATTTCCTCCTCATCAAGCTGAATTTTTTCGGCGACCCGGAGTGGGCTTTGACCGCGGGAGGCCAAGGCTCCGAATACGCGAACGCAATTATCCAGACATCTGACAGCGGATTCGTGCTCGCCGGATACACCAGGAGCTTTGGCGCTGGTGGGTCTGATGCCCTCATCCTGAAGATCATGCAGGACGGCCAGCCGAAGTGGGCCCGGGTCATAGGAGGGGCGGGAAACGAATCCGCTTCTTCCATAACAGAATTGCCCGACGGGAGCCTCTTGCTCGCCGGATACACGACCAGCTTCGGGATGGGCGGATCGGACATTTTTTTGGCCAAGCTATCGGAAGACGGTGATCTGGAATGGGCCAAAACCGTGGGCGGTCCCGGTTCCGAGAGCGTCAACTGCTTGACCCAAACGAACGAGGGCGGATTCCTCCTTGTCGGATACGGAGAGGGCGATGACAGGTCAGGGGTTGATCCCCTGCTGGTTTGCCTTGATCCGTCCGGCAACCTGGAGTGGACAGTTTCCCTCATCGCGGGCGAGAGTTCATACATCCGCTCCGCGATTCCCTGGACCGATGGATACCTGGTTGCCGGTTGGGTGAAAGCCAGGCGCGGTGATCCGGATGCCCTTGTCGTGAAGCTCAACAGCAAGGGTGGCGTGAGCTGGGCCAGGGCATTTGGTGGCCCCGGCCACGACTGGGCTTCTTCCATGGTGGCTTTGCCGAACGGTGGTTTCGGTCTCGCTGGCTGTATAAGCTTCGGCCACTACAACTTTCTAGCCATGAGGCTCTCCGGCTCAGGCGAGCTGGAATGGGCAAAGACCTTCGGTAGCCCAGGTTGGGACGCGGCGTCCTGCATTGTTCGTGCCCAGGATGGTAGAATAGCAATAG
>CBFGJU010000261.1:0-2113 GCA_965649155.1 Caldifarciminota bacterium
TAAAAGCAATAGGCGATGACCCTGAAAGGGAAGGGCTTGCGAGGACACCGGAACGCATAGCAGAGCTCTACAGGCACATATTCTCCGGGGTTGGCCGCGACCCCATGGAGGTTTTCAGGATCTACACGGTTGAGAACTACGACGAGATGGTTGTGGTCAAGGACATAGACTTCTTCTCGGTTTGCGAGCACCATTTCCTGCCGTTTTTCGGAAAGGCTCACATTGCCTACATCCCGAACGAGGGCCGTATAACAGGGGCAATGAACCTGATAGATGTCCTTGAGGTCTTCAGCCACAGACCAACCATACAGGAACGCCTGACGACAGAGGTTGCTGATTTCCTCTACAAGAACCTTAAACCGCTGGGCGTTCTGGTTGTGACGGAGGCAAGGCACCTTTGCCTTGAGATGACGGGAAAGGAGAAGCCCGGAACAAAAATAGTGGCCTCAGCCATGAGGGGCTACCTCCGAAAGGCCGCGTCGCGAGCGGAGGCCCTCCGGCTCATTGGCAAATTGAGCCTGGAATAGATTTAACCCTTAACGAACCGCGACCTTGCCCCTGTCCTGCCCGGCGCTCCAGAAATAGATTCCGGCCTCAAGGGTTATCCGGTTCTCGCCCTCCCGAAGCCCTCCCGAATAAGCCAGCCTTCCATCCGGCAGGTATATCTTTATATCCACGGCCTCGGGCGAAAGGAACAGGGCACCACCAGGAACCGGAGAGCAGGTTATCTTTGGGCTGGCCGGGTCGGATTCGTCCTCGGAAACGGTTGTGCAGATTGTCGTCACGGTGGGGTTGGGGGTTGTCTGGGTGAGGGCCGGGGCAGTGGAGGTTGGAGTCCACGAGGCGCCAACGGATGGCGAGGAGGTCACCGGGGACGGCGAGTTTGTCAGTGGCGAGCACGAGAGAACGCAGGATGGGTAGTTGCCGTTGGGGTCAAGCCTGAAAGCAAGTTGATCGTAATTTCCAGCGCCATAGCTGGCTGTGGCGCCTGCCGTCGCATAGCCGCCGTCAGCGGTTTGAATGGTCTCCCAACCGAGGTCATAACCTGACCCTCCGAGGGTTCTCGCCCACTCAAACGCGCCAGTTGAAGAGATCTTCAGAACGAGAGCATCATACTGGCCAACACCAAAGCTGTTTGTCCAACCCGTCATCACGAATCCGTCATCAGCCGTTTTCTTGATGCGACGGGCCTCATCAGAACCCGCGCCGCCGTATGTCCTTATCCACTGGGTTGAGCCGTCTGAATTCAGCTTGATGAGGATGAAGTCAACCCCGCCGGCGCCGTAGCCGGAGCCGGTTTCGCCCCCAACAACTATTCCCCCATCGTTTGCCTCAACCAGGCCCCAGGCGTCCTCAAGCCCTCCTCCGCCGAAAGTTCTTGCCCAGACGGTGTTGCCGGACGCGTCCAGCTTGATGACGATGATGTCCGTGTTGCCTCCGGCCGCGAAGCTGAAGGTGTAGCCGGAAATGGCATAGCCGCCATCGGATGTCTGTATTATATCGTATCCCATCTCCTCGTTGGTTCCGCCGAATGTCCTCGCCCACTCAAGCGCGCCGGATGAGGAGATCTTTATGGCAAAAATGTCATAGCCGCCCGCGCCGGAGCTCTGGGTTGTTCCGGTCAAGGCGTAGCCTCCATCAGTGGTCTGGGTTATGCACCAGGCGAAGTCATAGGCGGTTCCCCCGAATGTCCTCGCCCACTCAAGCGCGCCGGCCGACGAGAGCTTAACAACCAGGGCATCAGCAGAGCCAGCACCGAAGCTCGTTGTCCTGCCGGCCATGGCGAACCCGTTGTCAGTGGTCTTTATCATGCTGAAACAGGGGTCAGAGCTCGCGCCACCATAGGTCCCGACCCACTGGACCGTCCCGTCAGGACCAAGCCTGAGGAGAAAGAAGTCGCCGGCCGATCCGAAGCTCTCGGCCTCTCCGGACATGGCGAAACCACCGTCCGGCGTCTGGACAATGGATCGCCCGACATCCCATCCCGTTCCGCCATAGGCCTTCGCGAAAAGCTGGCCCAGCATCAGGGTCATGAAGATTCCTGTCATTTCGGTTCTCCTTTGCTCAGAGACAGATTATGAGCTGATCCGCTATGGACATTCAAGATAGGGCT
>CBFGJU010000262.1:0-2109 GCA_965649155.1 Caldifarciminota bacterium
ACCATAACCACCGAGGCTTGCGTTTATTATTACGAAAACAATAGAAATTGGCCCGATGGGCTCAGAGAACAGGTCTTTGATGCCGTGGCCAGACTTGAAGATACAACCGGCAAGGCGTTCGGTGACCCCGGCAATCCGCTTCTGGTATCAGTCAGGTCAGGAGCGAGGGCCTCCATGCCCGGCATGATGGATACCATATTGAACCTCGGCATAAACGAGGAGACAGCGAGAACGCTCGGCGAGACCACCGGCAACCCCAGGTTTGCCGCTGACAGCTACAGGAGGTTCATCGCCATGTTCGGTGATGTGGTGATGGGCATGAGGCCTGCGAAGGGGGAAACCGATCCGTTTGAAGCGCTAATGGAGGGCCTGAAGCGCGAGCTGGGCAAGAAAGAGGACACTGACCTGACGGCCGAGGAACTCATGGAAATAGCCTCGCGGTTCCGCAAGGCCATAAAAGAAAGGCTTGGGAAAGAGATACCGTCGGATCCGAAGGAACAGCTGGAAATGGCGATAAACGCGGTTTTCCGTTCCTGGATGAACGAACGCGCGATTGAATACAGGCGCATATACAAGCTTCCCGATAACTGGGGGACCGCGGTTAATGTGCAGACAATGGTCTTCGGTAACATGGGCGAGGATTCCGGAACCGGGGTCGCGTTCACGAGAAACCCCGCAACCGGCGAAAACGAGTTCTACGGGGAATTCCTCATGAACGCGCAGGGAGAGGATGTGGTTGCTGGAACGAGAACCCCGGTGCCAATAAGCCGGCTAGCGGAGTCCATGCCGGAGGTATACCGGCAACTTCTTGAGATCAGGACAACCCTTGAACGCCACTACGGGGACATGCAGGACCTTGAGTTCACGATAGAGCGGGGGAAGCTCTACATCCTGCAGACCAGGGCCGGAAAGAGAACCGGCATCGCGGCCATGAACATAGCCCTGGACATGCTCAGCGAGGGCATAATTGACGAGAAAACAGCGATAACCAGGATAGAACCGGACCAGATAACCACCCTGCTTAGGCCCGTATTTGATGAGAAGGATAAGAAAGAAGCCAGAAACAAGGGAATGCTAATCGCGACCGGACTTCCCGCGGGGCCAGGGGCCGCTTCAGGAAAGGTGTGTTTATTCTCTGACGAGGTCGGGGAAAGGAAAAGAGAATGGGGAAAGGTGATCCTGGTCAGGGCAGAGACATCACCGGAGGACATAAGGGGGATGGAGCTCTCAGAGGGAATACTCACATCAAGGGGAGGAATGACATCCCACGCCGCGCTCGTGGCGAGGCAAAGGGGAAAGACATGCGTGGTGGGGTGTTCGGCCCTTGAGATTGATTACGCCAGAAGGGAAATAAGGGTCGGGGACAGGGTTATAAGGGAAGGGGAACGGATCTCAGTGGACGGCTCAACCGGAGAGGTCTTTCTCGGCGAGATAGAGACCAGGCCATCCGAGGTTATGGAGGTTCTCATCCACAAGACGAGGTCTCCGGATGATGCTCCGGTATACCAGCGCTTCAGGAAGCTGATGGACCTGGCGGACAGGTTCAGGCGCCTTCGGGTCAGGGCAAACGCGGACAGGCCAGAGGAAGCCGCTTTGGCCGTAACCCTTGGCGCTGAGGGGATAGGCCTATGCAGGACAGAGCACATGTTCTTTGAGGGGGAACGAATAGACCACATGAGGGAGATGATCCTCGCGGAGACCGAGGCTGAAAGGAGAAGGGCTTTGGAAAAATTGCTCCCTCTTCAGAGAGAGGATTTCAAGGGAATATTCAGGGCCATGGAGGGCAAGCCGGTGACGATAAGGACGCTTGACCCTCCGCTCCACGAGTTTCTTCCGAACAACGAGGGGGAGCAACGCGATCTCTCGGAGAAAACGGGAATCCCCTACGAACGGATAAAAATGAGGGTTGAGGAACTTCGCGAGGCAAACCCCATGCTCGGCCACAGGGGATGCAGGCTGGGGATAACCCACCCCGAAATAACAGAGATGCAGGCCAGAGCGATCTTTGAGGCCGCTTGCGCGCTGAAGAGGGAGGGGACAGATGTCAGGCCGGAGGTGATGATCCCCCTGATCGGACACATAAACGAGTTCAGAAACCAGGAGGCCATT
>CBFGJU010000263.1:0-2076 GCA_965649155.1 Caldifarciminota bacterium
TGGGTATTCCATAATACATATTCAGTCGCTACTGCGTTACGCTTCTTCCGGACCCTGGTTTCCCTCCCTGCCCCTCCTGGAACCTCTTCTCCCACTGCTCCCATAGGTCCTGCGCGCCGCCTGGGATGTGGATCGGGCAGGTCTCGGTTGGCTCTGTCCCGGACTTGAACGCCTCCATGCGAACAGAGGGACACTTTGATGTCGGGAGCATCCCCGATGTGGTACAAACGGACACCCATTTTATCCCCGGAGGCGTCCTGAATTCCTCGCTTGGATAGAGCCTGGTAGCCTCGCGCATGAAGGCTGACCAGATGGGCAGGGCAAATGCCGTTCCTGTTGCGCCAGGGGCTATGGTTTTCGGTTCGTCAAACCCCACCCAGACCCCGCACGCGAGCGAAGGCGTGAAACCTATGAACCAGGTGTCCTTATACCAGCTGGTGGTGCCGGTCTTGCCCGCGGCAGGCCTCTGGAAGCCATACTGCGTCCTCGCGCGGACGCCTGTCCCCTCGTTCATCACGGATTCCATCATGCTTATCACCAGATAACACGAGGCCGAGTCCACAACCCTCTCGCCCACGGGCTCGTTTTTCTCCAGGAGGTTGCCAGTGACATCATAGACCTCCAGCACGATAATGGGGTCGTGTTTTGTTCCGTAATCCGCTATGGTGCAATAAGCGTTCGTCATCTCCATGAGGGTCAGGCTGTGCGCGCCCAGGGCGGTTGAGTAATATGGTTCCATCTGTGTTTTTATGCCGCACTTTTTTGCCACATCAGTGACAGTGGCCGGCCCCACCTCCATCGCGAGCCGGACAGTTGCCAGGTTCCGAGACAGAGCGAGAGCCCTTCTTTCCGTTATAGGGCCCAGGTATTGGTGATCGTAGTTTGATGGGGTCCAGACCCGGCCGGCATCCTGGACCTCTATTGGCGCATCGTAGAGGATGTGACCCGTTCCATAGCCAGCCATAGCGGCCGCGAGATAGACGAAGGGTTTGAACGAAGACCCTGTCTGCCGGTATGCCTGGGTAGCGCGGTTATACATACTGTGGAAATAATTCCTGCCGCCGACCATCGCAAGCACCTCTCCGGTGTTGGGGTCCATGGCTACCAGCGCGGCCTGAAGGTATTTTGGCGCGACCAGGTTCTTCGGGTCATACCTGTAGTTGGCAATGGTATGCTTGAATTTATAGGTTTTGTCGTATTCCCTGGTGACCGAGTCAACCGACCTGTTCGCTATCTCCTGTAGCCTGATGTCCATCGGCACGACCACTGTCCCGCCTCCCCTGTATAGAAAATCCTCCCCGTATTTCGCGGTGATGTATTTCTTCACCTCATCCATATAGTAGGGGGCTATGCCGCCGTAGGTGTAGTCCCTTTTTTCGGAGAAGACCAGCTCCTCGGCCAATGCTTTCTCGTATTCCTCTCGGGTTATTGCTCCGGACTTGAGCATTGCCTTGAGCACCAGCTTCTGCCTCGTTTCCGCGGCCTCGGGGTTCTTGAAGGGCGAATAATAATTTGGATTCTTTGGTATGGCGGCCAGCATGGCGGCCTCTGCCACGCTGAGCTCCGTGACCTCCTTCCCGAAATAATACCTGGCCGCGGCGCCAACCCCATAGACGCCTGATCCAAACCATATCTCGTTCAGGTATCTCTCCAGTATCTCCTCCTTTGTCAGACAGCGTTCTATCTTCACCGCGAGCACCATCTCCGAGAACTTCCGCCCCATTGTCCTCTTGTGGGTCAGGAACATGTTCCTTGCCAACTGCTGGGTTATGGTGGACGCGCCCTGGACTATTCGCAGGTGAACGATGTTCGCCAGGAGGGCCCTCAACATGCCGGGGATGTCAAGTCCCCAGTGCGACCAGAACCTCCTGTCCTCAAGGGAAACGAACGCGGATTGGACATGGAGGGGAACCTGGTCCAGCGAGACATCCGTCCTTCTCTCCTCGTAGAACTCGTAGATGATGGTTCCTTCCCTGTCAACCACCCTCGTGGCCTGAGGGGGCTTGTAGGCCTGTATCTCGTCAAAAGAGGGCAGTCTGGCGTAGGTGACGATGACGATGGCCGTGAAGATAAATA
>CBFGJU010000264.1:0-2066 GCA_965649155.1 Caldifarciminota bacterium
CGGCGAAGATGGCGCGGGTCAACTCGTCCGCGGCCTCGCGAGCGTCTGTCTCATATTCCGGTGCAGGTGATTCCGCTGGTTCAATCCTGCCGGCCAGAACCTGCGCGCCCCCCAGAACATCCATGGTTGTTCCATTGGTCACATCAATTATTGCGAGGTCAAGCCCGGCTTCAACGAGGGCAGAGAGCATGGCGGAGTTGATCCCGGCCCTGCCGGGAAGGCCGTGGGAAACATTTGAGACGCCGGCTATGGTCGCCAGGCCCATTGATTTCAGGCCCTTCAGGGTCTCCACGGTGACCCTCGGCGACGCGCCCGTGGCCAGAGGCTTCACAACCGGATCCGCGATCACGCGTTGGGCCGGGAAGCCGTGCTCCTTTAGGATTTCAAGGCCCCTCTTTATTTTTCCGATCCTCTCGTCCGGAGTCTCGCCCAGGCCTTCCTCATCAATGGGCAGGAGGACAGCGAAACCGCCGTGCCTCTTCAGTATGCCTATCTTCTCTGCAATATCCTCCTCAGTAGCGGTGAGGGAATTCAGAAGCCCTATCCCGCCTAGCTCGGAAAACGCCTGTTGGATTAGCTCCGGGGAAGAAAGGTCGCATGAGACCGGCGGGCCATCGGTGAGCCTTGAGAAAAGCTCCGGGACAAACCCATCCGGCAAGAGCCTTTCAAGTCCAAGGTTGACATCAAGGAGATCAGCCCTGTCCTGTGTCCTCGCGAGCGAGAGCAAAAAGTCATGATCTCCCCTTTTAAGCGCGTCTTTCAGTTTGGGCTTGCCTGTGGGATTGATGGCCTCGCCAACGGCCAGGGTTCTGAGGCCAATGGGCACGACGCGGTCCAAAGAGCTGAAGGACAGGAGGGGTTCTGGCTTGCGAACGGCCGGAGGCCTCTCTCCTATTAATCTAACAAATTCTCTTATGTGGTCCGGACCAGTGCCGCAACAGCCTCCAATGATGTTCGCGCCAGCCCAGCCAAAATCCTCCGCCCACGAGGCAAATTCCGATGGTCCCAGCCCATAGACGCCTTTGACCGGAAGCCCGGCGTTCGGCTCAACAACCAGGAAACGGGTGGAAAACCTCGCAAGCTCCTGAAAAACCGGGAAAAGCCCCTCTGGCCCCAGGGAGCAGTTCGCCCCAACAGCATCAGCGCCGAGGTGTTCGGCCAGGAGGGCGAGCGCGGCCGGTCCTGTTCCGGAAAGGGTCAGACCATCCTGGCCAAAGGTCATCTGCATGGAAACGAAGGCTCCCGGCGCGACATCCCTCACAGCCAGGAACGCGGCCTTGAGTTCCCGCGGATCAGAGAAGGTTTCCAGGAAGAAAACATCAATGCCAGCGCGAACAAGGGCCTCCGCTTGCTCCCGGAAAACAGAGTAGGCCTCGGACATCCTGAGAGGCCCCTGGGGATACATGAGAAGGCCCGTGGGCCCCAGGCTCGCGCCAACTATGACCCTGTGGCCGACGGCCTCAAGGGCTGTTGTCACCATGATGCCGTTTATCTTTTCAACGAGATCGGGGGAACCAAGCTTTATCCTGTTCCCGCCAAAGGTGTTGGCCAGGACTATGTCAGAACCGGAATCAGCGTAGTCTTTGTAGAGCTGAGCGAGGACATCGGTGTGCTCCGAGGCCCACAGCTCCGGAGACGCGCCGGGTGGAAGCCCTCTCTTGATGAGCTCGGTGCCCGTTGCGCCGTCAAGGAAGACAACGCGCTGGGCGAGGAGTTCTCTCAGTTCCCTTGCCTTTTCCATCCCACAACTCCGGTTGTGCTTTTACGGGGGATCAGCGTGAAGGAATCCTCAATGACCCTGACCCCGGTCTCGTGACCGCCCAGAAGCTCAACTATCCCGGCCTGGTGGTTCAGCGAGAAATCGCCGTATCCGGGCGCATAGCGTGCGGTTCCTGTAAATCCGGACATGCGCGCCGCGGCCCCCTGGTGGGCGCGCCTCAGGAGGAGTTCAACCATCTCGGACGCGGCCGCGTCAAGCAGAAGGGCCTCGGATAACCTCTTATCCTCGCTGAGGGCGCGACAGGCTTCCTCTGGTTCAGGCCCTATGGTTGCGAGAAAAAGGCTGA
>CBFGJU010000265.1:0-9687 GCA_965649155.1 Caldifarciminota bacterium
GATGTGCTCGTTATTGCAGGCAAAGGGCACGAGAACTACATGGAGATAAAGGGCACGCGCGTGCCATTTTCTGACAGACTTGTAGCGGAGGAAGCGATACTTGAGATACAGGCTAAGTGAGATAGAAAAGCCCCTCATGGGCGAGCTCAGGGGCCCGGATGCCCTCGCGACGGGCGTTTCGGTTGACAGCCGGACCATCCGGGAGGGAGACCTGTTTTTCGCTCTCCGGGGCGCAAGGGACGGTGCCGACTTCGTTCCGGACGCCTTTTCCCGCGGCGCGGCCGGCGCTGTTGTTCCCCTGTATTTCAAGGGCCCCGAACGCCCCGTCATCGTTGTGGAGGAAACCCTTCCCGCGCTCAGCCGGCTCGCTTTCTTCCACAGGAACCGGCTCGACTCGCGCGTGGTAGCCGTAACCGGCTCGGCCGGGAAGACCGCGACCAAGGACATGCTCTCGCTTATCCTATCGGCTCGGTTCTCGGTTTCCGCCAGCCCCATGAGCTTCAACAACCACATAGGCGTTCCCCTGTCCATCCTGGCCTGTGATGACCATGACTTCCTCGTCCTTGAGATAGGGACGAATCACCCCGGAGAGATAAAAGCCCTTGGCGGCCTCGCTAGGCCACACATCGCGGCCATAACCACGATCGGAAGGGGCCATCTTGAGGCCTTCGGTGACACCCGCGGGGTTGCCAGGGAAAAGTCATCCCTCCTCGCGTGCCTTGAGAGGGACGGCCTCGCGTTTTTGCCGGATGACCTCCCCCACCAGGACATCGTCCTCTCAGCCCTGAGGCCGGATGTCCGGGTCATCCGTTTCTGTGCGGAGCGCGTCCGTCTTGACCGGTCCGGCGTCTCGTTCGTTTTCCGGGGCGAGGAGTTTCGGGTTTCAGTCCCCCACCGGGGCTACGCGCACGACGCGGCCTGCGCGCTTGCTGTTGCGCTTGAGCTCGGAATAAGCCCCGATTCCGCCCGCCTTGCGCTCGCGTCATACGCGCCGACAGGGATGCGCATGAGAACCGAAAGGATAGGGGATATAGAGGTGATAAACGATGCCTACAACTCAAACCCTGATTCCGCGGAGGCTCTGATCGCCTCCCTGCCCAACCCCGAGAGAACCATCCTGGTCCTGGGCGAGATGCTTGAACTGGGAGAGTCTTCCCCTGCCCTCCACCGTGAGCTTGGCGAGACAGCGAGAGCGAAGGGATTCAAGGCCATACTTTGCGTTGGAGATGGGGCAAGGGAAACAGCCATGGCCTCCGGCGGCGAGTGGTTTCCCGGCCCGGAGGAGGCCGCCGCGCACCTTCTGAAGACCCTGAGGCCTGGAGACATCCTGGCCCTCAAGGGTTCAAGGCTGGTCGGACTTGAGAGAATACTGGAGGTTCTGAGAAATGCTCTATGAGCTCCTTTATCCCCTGACTCCCCATTTTACCCCGTTCAATCTCTTTTATTACATAACATTCAGGGCCGCGATGTCCGCTCTGACATCTGGCGTCCTGGTCTTCCTTCTCATGCCGACATTCATAAAAAAATTCAGCATCCGGGAGCGCATATCCGAGGATGTCCCTGACAACCACAGGCGGAAGGAGGGAACCCCCTCGTCCGGCGGGATAGTGATTCTCCTGGGCATAATCCTGGCGTCCGTTCTCTGGGCCAGGCCCGTCCCCTTGGTCGGCATAGCCCTCATGTCCATCATATACATGGGCCTCGTCGGCCTCGCAGATGACATCATAAAACGCAAAGGAAAGAAGAAAAAGGGCATGGGCAAGTGGTGGAAGCTCCTACTGCAATTTGCCCTGAGCGTCGGGGTTGTCGTGGGCCTCGCGTGGGCTTATCCGGAGGGAGCGTTCCTGGTTCAAATGCCATTTGCCAAGAGCCTCCTCCTGAACATAGGCTACTTCTATGTGCTTTTCGCCATGATCCTTTTTGTCTGGACCACCAACGCTGTCAACCTCACCGATGGGCTTGACGGCCTCGCGGCCGGCGCGGCAATGCCGGTCTTTGGTGCTCTCGCCGCGATAGCCTATGCGGCCGGCCACATCAAGCTTTCCTCTTATCTCGCTATACTCTACATCCCCGAATCAGGCGAGCTCGCGGTGGTGGCCGCGTCCGTGCTCGGCGCCCTGCTGGGTTTCCTCTGGTTCAACGCTCACCCCGCGAGGGTCTTCATGGGGGACACTGGGAGCCAGGCCCTCGGCGCGGGCATGGCCATAATAGCCATACTCACCAAGCACGAAATAGTGATGATCGTAGCGGCCGGGCTTTTCATGCTGGAGGCCCTGTCGGTTGTCATACAGGTCGGATACTTCAAGCTCACACGAGGCAAGCGCGTGTTCCTCTGCGCTCCCATCCATCACCACTACGAACGCAAGGGCTGGGACGAATCCACGATAGTGATCAGGTTCTGGATAATCTCAATCTTCTTCGCGCTTCTCGCGCTCTCAACCCTCAAGATAAGATGAAAATGCTGAAAGACGATCAGAGCGGAACGATGAGGCTGTGCCCTGGCAGGGTGCCGAGAGGTCTTTCCCCGAGAACAGGAGGCTCATCGTGAGCGGTTTCTGGGAGAGCTGGGGTTGCCTGAGAGCGACCGTGGTCGGCGGCGGGACAGCTGGCCTCGCGGCGGCTCGTCTCCTTTCCAGGCTCGGAGCCAGGGTTTTCGTCACTGATAGAGCCAGGCTTTCTGCCAGCGCGATCTCCGGCCTCCCTGAACACGAGGACGGGGGCCACACCCTCCGCGCGCTTTCGGCAGACCTCCTCGTTCTCAGCCCCGGCGTTCCTCCCTGGAACTGGCTCGTCCGGAGGGCAAGGGAGATCCGGATTCCCGTGATGGGAGAGCTTGAGCTCGCTTGGAGGAACATCTCCGGCACGGTCGTCGCTGTCACCGGAACGAACGGAAAGAGCACTGCAACCGGTATGGTCGCGAGGATGCTCGGTGTCCCCGCGTCCGGCAATGTCGGCCTTCCCCTGTCTTCGCTCGCGCCGGGAACCGGAGCCTTTGTCGTTGAGTGCTCCTCGTTCCAGCTCGCTCAATCCGACGCGTTCAGGCCTCAGGTCGCCGTCATCCTTAACATTGATGTTGATCACCTTGACTGGCACCCTGACCTTGAGGATTACCGCTCATCCAAGGCCAGGATATTCGCGAATCAGACCGAGGAGGATCACCTGGTCCTCAACGCGGACGACCCGTTGGTAAAGCCCCTCGCGAACGCGGCCCGGTCGGAGGTTCACTTCTTCAGCTTGAAAACAGAGGCCGATGCCCATCTGTCCGGAGACAAACTGGTTGTCCTCGGACAGAGGCTCATTCGCCGGGACGAGCTCCGTGTGGTCGGCCTTCACAATGTCGCGAACGCGCTCTCCGCGGCCCTCGCGGCCGCGCTCGCCCGCGTCCCGGTTGACAGGATAAGGCAGGTTCTGAGGGAATTTGAGGGACTTCCCCACCGCGTCCAGTTCATCCGCGAGCTCCGTGGAGTCAGGTTCTACGATGATTCCAAGGGAACCAATCCCCACGCCGTAATTGCCGCGTTGTCTGGCTTTGACGATAATGTCGTTCTCATAATGGGCGGACTGGACAAGGGTGTTGACTTCGCGTGCCTCCGAGCCGTTGTTGCCGAGAAGGTCAAGGCAATTGTCGCCCTGGGCGCGTGCAGAGAAAAGGTGCGCGAGACCTTCTCTGACCTGGTTGAAGTGGTCGTCTCGGATGACATGGGATCCGCTGTTCGCTCTGCTTTCAAGATGGCGAGCCAGGGGGATGTCGTTCTCCTTTCCCCGGCCTGCGCGAGCTTTGACATGTATAGAAACTACGGAGAAAGAGGGGAGGATTTCCAAAATGCCGTCAGGAAACTCTGAGACCAGAACCCGCGCTGTTGGCTCAAAGCCCTCAGGGGGGCTTGATCTCTTCATCGCTGTTCCGGTGTTCATCCTGCTTGCCCTCGGCGCGCTCATCGTCTACACATCTTCGTCATACCTGGCCCAGGCCAATGACCTGCCCCAGTTCTACTTCTTCCTGAGGCACCTCCTCCGGCTCCTTGTCGCGGTGGTCGTGATGATCCTCATGTATGCCCTTCCTTCGGAGTTCTGGGAGCGCCACGCGGGAAAGCTCTTCTGGATAGCGGTTATCCTACTGGTTGCCCTTTTCTTCCTTGGCAGGACTGCCCTAGGCGCGAGGAGGTGGTTCATGTTTGGCGGCTTCAGCTTCCAGCCCTCTGATCTGGCGAAGCTTGCCCTCGTTGTTTTCCTGGCGCGTTTCATGGCGAGGAAGGACATAAAATCGTTCAGCAGAGGCTTTTTGCCCGCTCTCGGCGCGACAGGCATCCTGGTTGGCCTCGTCCTCCTGGAGCCAGCGGTTTCAACATCCGCTATTCTCGCCCTGGTTGGCATCCTCATGCTTTTCCTGGGAGGCGCGAGGCTCGGGCACATACTCGTGACCTGCGCTCTGGTCGCGATAACATTCGCGGCCAGCATCAGGTTCTTCCCCCACGCGAGGGAGCGCGTTGAAAGCTTCACCCAGGGCGGTGCATATCAGGTGACGCAGGCGAAGATAGGCCTGGCAGAGGGCGGCCTCATCGGCGTTGGCCCCGGAAAGGGCAAGGAGAAGTTCCTCTACCTTCCGAAGCCGCACACGGATTTCATCTACGCTGTTGTCGGCGAGGAGCTGGGCCTCGTGGGTTCCCTTGCTGTTCTTGGGCTTCTCATGCTTGTGGTTCTCCGGGGAATAGTGATAGCCAACAGGCTTCTCCAGCGCGACAGGTTCCTCGGACTTCTCGGTTTCGGCGCCTCGGGCGTGATAGGGCTTTATGGCCTCGCGCACATGTCTGTTGTCCTGGGACTCATGCCGCCGACCGGCCTCGCCCTGCCCTTCCTCAGCTACGGCGGGAGCTCCCTGGTCCTTTACTCAGGCATGACCGGTATCCTTCTCAACCTTTCAAGGAGGGCAAGCTCGTGGAGCTCGTGATAGCGACCGGCGGGACCGGCGGACACCTTTATCCTGCGATTGCCCTGGCGGAGGAGGCCCGTTCAAGGGGAATGTCTATCCTGTTTCTCCTCGGCCAGATAAAGGAAGGGGTGATAGCCGAGGGCATTGCCGGCCTTCGGGTTCCTTCTGGCCCCCTATCCGGAGTTCCGGCCGGAAAGAGGCTCACATCAGCCCTGAAGATAATCTTCGGGACAATAAGATGTCTCGGCCCAGTGGGCCGAGGCCCCCTGATAGCCTTTGGTTCATACGCGTCCGTGCCCGCGCTCCTCGCGGCGAGGATCAGGAGAAAGAGATACTGGCTCATGGAACAGAATGTCATTCCCGGAGCGACGGTTCGCGCTTTCGCGCGTGGCGCCGCGGCAGTCTTCACAACATTTCCCGAAACCGCCGAGCACCTTCCCGGCTCCAGGTGCATCGTGTCCGGGAACCCCGTTCGCGGGAACCTTCGGGAAGTTCCAAAGGAATCCGCAAGATCCGAGCTCGGTTTTGACGACAGGCCCCTTGTCCTCGTGATGGGAGGTTCCCAGGGCGCGAGGGCCCTCACGGCCGCCGCGCTTGAGATGGCCGACCGGATGCCTGACCTGCAGTTTCTCGTTATAGCCGGCAAGAGGGATTATCCCTTCTTCAGGCAGAGTTATCCCCCCAGGGGCGAGAACTTCATCCTTGTTGATTACCTTCCGGATGTTTCGCCGGCATACTCCGCGGCGGATATTGCTGTGGCCAGGGCTGGCGGAGGGGTCTCGCAGGAGCTGGCCTTCTTCGGACTGCCCGCTGTTCTCGTGCCTTTCCCGCACGCGGCCGATGACCACCAGAAGGCGAACGCTGAGGCCCTGGCGAAAACCGGCGGGGTCCTCGTTCTCTCCGAGGATAGGCTTACGGAGCTTCCGTCCTTGCTCCGCGAAATATTGGGAGATAACCACAGGCTTTCCTCCATGGCCAAAGCCATAAGGGCTTTCGCGAAGCCACGCGCCGCGGCCGTGGTGCTTGAGGTGATTTTGAAACAAACAAAAGGAGGTTCTTAAATGAACGAGGCTTACAACGCGTACCGGGGAGGAATATCCCAGCTCCTTGGGGATTCCCTGGTTGACCTGATGATGTGGAGAGACGATGGCGGGCTGGTCGGTGTTCTTGTCCTGGATGGTGAGGCCAGCCTTGACACGGACACGAGAAGGGCCCTCTCGGAGCTGGAGACATCCATACTCCAGGAAACCGGCGTGCATGTGGTCACCCTCGCGATGCCCAGGCGCGAAGCTGAGAAGAGGAAGAAGCGTATAGCCCTTATGGGTGGAGTGAGACACAAGGCCGAGCGCGGCCGGAACGATTACCAGGCCAGGCGCATGAAGACCTTGCTGGCCAGGGCCGAGAAGAACCTCATGGCCGCTGACGCCTTGATGGACAAGGGTCTATATAACATAGCTGTTTCCTCGGCCTACTACTCGGCATACCTGGCCGCGAAGGCCCTTCTCATCATGACCGGGGACGAACCATCGGACGCCCGGAGGTGTCTGGACATGTTCATGGACAGGTTCGTCAAGACCGGGCTCGTGCCTCGCGAGCTGTCCACCTCCCTGATAATGCTCCGGGACGCGCACACCGAGGCCGAGTTCCGGCTCAGGGAATTCGGGGCCGGGGAATCCTCAGAGCTCCTCTCGGAATCAAGGAAGTTCCTTACTGCGGCCCGGACCATACTTGAAGGATTATGAGACCGACTAGAACCTGCAGGCTCCGGACCCGGAAAATCCCGCCTGGACAACCAAACGCGGGAGACTGCTTATGATCCTCCCCAAAAACAAATACGAGCGCGTTCACTTCATAGGCATTGGCGGTTCCGGGATGAGCGGCATAGCCGAGGTTCTGCTGAACCTGGGCTTCACGGTCACGGGTTCCGACCTGGCCAGGCAGGAAACCACCAAGAGGCTTGAGGAGCTGGGCGCGAGGGTCTTCTACGGCCACGATCCGGCCAACCCCGTGGGCGCAGACCTGGTTGTTGTCTCATCGGCCATACGCGAGGACAATCCCGAGCTCGCTACGGCCAGGGAGATGGGCATTCCCGTGATACCCAGGGCCCAGATGCTCGCGGAACTGATGCGGGTGAAGTTCTCCATAGCCATATCCGGAATGCACGGCAAATCCACCACCTCCTCCATGGTCGCGCATGTCCTGGCAAAGGCCGGGCTTGATCCCACCGTTGTCATAGGCGGGAGGTTCCGGGGCACCAGGACAGGCGCCCGGCTCGGACAAGGGCCGTATCTGGTCGCGGAGGCTGACGAATCCGACAGGAGCTTTCTTGAGCTATTCCCGACAATAGCCGTTGTCACCAACCTTGATCCCGAACACCTTGACACATACTCCGGCATGGAGGATATATCCGACGCGTTCCTCAGGTTTGTCTCGCGCGTTCCGTTCTATGGAGCCGCTGTTCTTAACCTGGACTCTGACCCGGTGCGCAAGCTCATGCCACTTGTTGAACGCAGAGTAATCACCTATGGGACAGCGAGGCAAGCCGATGTCTCCGCGAGGGAGATAACCCTGAGGGAGCTTGGCTCTGAGTTCCTTGTTTTCTGGGATGGCGAGGAGATAATGAGCGTTTCGCTCTCGGTTCCGGGAACCCACAATGTCTCCAATGCCCTGGCGACCATAGCGGTTGCGCTTGAACTGGAGATACCCATCAATGATATAGCCGAAGGCCTCGCGTCCTTCTCCGGCGTGGAGCGCAGGTTTGAGATAAAGGGCGAGCGCGACGGCGTCCGGGTGGTTGATGATTACGGCCATCACCCAACTGAGATAAAGGCAACCCTCGCGGCCGCGCGCAACTACTGGAAGGATGGGAGAATAGTGGTCCTGTTCCAGCCGCACAGGTTCACCCGGACCCTCTACCTGCACGCGGAGTTCGGAGGCGCGTTCCTTGATTCCGACCTCCTGTTTATCCTTCCAATATACCCCGCTGGCGAAAAGCCCATTGAGGGCGTTTCGTCCAGGCTCATCTACGAAGCAGTCCGAGAGGCAGGCCACAAGGATGTTCACCTTCTTGAGGAGGGACAATCTGCCCTGGAGGTCCTGAAAGACGCGCTTCGTCCCGGAGACCTCCTGTTGACCCTGGGCGCGGGAAATGTCTGGAAAACAGGGGAGGAATTCCTGAATGGATAGTTTCTCCTTGGAAAAAAGGGGCAGGGATTTACTCCCCCTGTTCTTTACGGAAGGCATGAACAACCAGGAACCAAACCATGGTTGAGATAAAACGCGATGTGATAGTCGGGCCCATGACCAGCTTTGGCATAGGCGGGCCAGCTCGTTTCTATGCGGAGCCAGCCACCCCGGAGGAGGTCTCGGAGTGCCTGGCGTTCGCAAGGGGCGAAAATGTCCCCGTTTCTGTTCTCTCTGCCGGAACGGATGTGCTCGTGGCTGACGAGGGCATCCCCGGCATCCTCGTGTCCGCCAGGAGGCTGAAGGGCATATCGGTTGAGGAAGGCCTCCTGATAGCCGGAGCTGGCGAGAGCCTCGCAAAGGTCTGCCTCTCCGCGGCAGAGCTCGGACTGTCCGGCCTGGAGGAGCTCTATGGCATCCCCGGAGCCATAGGCGGCGCCGTCGCGAAGAACGCGGGCGCGTATGGAAGGGAAACGGCAGATCTCGTGGTCTGGGCCGATCTGATGACGCGCGACGGCATTCGCAGGTTTTCAAAAGATGAACTCGCTATGACATACAGGTCTTCGGCCCTGCCTGAGGCGGGAATCCTCCTCCGTGTCGCCATGAGCCTCGGTAGGAGCGAACCCGCGAAGCTCAGGAACGCCATGTATTATTACAACGAGAAAAGGAAACGCCACCAGCCCATAGGCCAGCGCAGTGCTGGTTGTATATTCAAGAATCCGCCGGGGGGTCACGCGGGCGCGTTGATTGAATCCGCTGGCCTCAAGGGCCTTCGTGTGGGCGATGCGATGGTTTCGCCTGTTCACGCCAATTTCATAGTAAACCTTGGACAGGCCACTGCCAGGGATGTCCGCGAGCTCATTGAACTGGTCAGGGCCAGGGTCATGGAGACTCACGGGATCAACCTGGAAACAGAGATAGAGTTTCTGCCAGGAGGCGAGATATGAAAGCGCAAGAAGGCATTCTGGGACTGGACCTGGGATCCGGCTTCATCCGTTGCGTGGCCGGCGAGCTCAGGGATGGGAGGGTTTTCATAAACGGAGCGGCCCAGGTTCCCTCAAGGGGAATAAGGGGGGGCGTGATAGTCAACATGGACAGGGCCACGGATGTCATAAAGGCCGCCGTGGCCGAGACATGCAGGATGGCCGACCTGAAACCCGATAACCTCATTCCGGCCGCGGGCATAACCGGCAGGCAGATATACTCAAAAGGCTCATCGGGCCTCGTGACCGTGAAAAAGGGCAAGCCCATAACCCAGGAGGATGTGAAGCGCGTCCTTGAACAGGCAAAATCCATTTCCCTCCCGGCCAACCACGAGATAATCTATGTCCACCCAAACCAGTATGCGGTTGATTCCACCAGGGGCATAAAGAACCCGGTGGGCTTGGCTGGGGTGAGGCTGGAGCTGGAGGCATACATAGTTACAGCGGACAGGGTCTTCCTTGAGAACATAACCGCGTGCCTTTCCAGCGCTGGGATACACCAGCCCCTGTTCTTCTTCCAGCCAATAGCCGGTTCCTATGGCGTGATGGACGAGGAGGACTTTGAGGAGGGCGCCATACTCCTTGATGTAG
>CBFGJU010000266.1:0-2049 GCA_965649155.1 Caldifarciminota bacterium
GCCTCACCTCTGCCATGAGGAGGGTTGGCGCCATTGCTTCCTTTTACCTTGATGATCCGGGTTACCCCCTGTCCGCGCCTTTTCTCCGAGTTAGCTCTGGCGTTTCGCGGGAATTTCTGGACGCGGAGTGGGGGAGGGCTATGAGGGGTGAAACCACCCCGCCGTGTTTCCCCGGCTGTGGGGAATGCGGGGTGTGCGAGTGAGGGACAGCGGGCCGGAAACCCAAATATATATTCCGAGGTCGGGTTTTCCTCTCCAACAAGACCCATCCGGAGGCCACGAAACCTCCCGGAGACTTTCAGTTCCGCCCTGGGATTTTGCCTCTTATCCGCCAGTGGCCTTATAATTTATCCGGAGGCAAAGATGAGCTCGGTTATCCTTGCAGGTCTGGTGGCTTTCAACACCATCGTGGTGAAATTCCCGTTTTACGGCCAAAACCCAGGCCCGCTTGAGCGCCTGGGGGGCATATCCGTTGAATCCTTCAGAAAAGACACTGTCATAGCCTATGTCAGCCAGGAAGGCCTTGCCAGGCTCACATCCCTCGGTTTTTCGCCACTGATTATAATCCCGGACATCAGGGTCTACACGAAGGAGCTCCTCGGAAAGGGCGTTTATCACACATACGATCAGGTGATAAGCATCATGACCGACTCCGCGGCCGCGCATCCGGGCATCTGCCGGCTTGACACCATAGGCCTTTCGGTTGAGGGGAGGCTCATACTCGCGTGGCGCATAACCGACAATCCCCTGGTTGAGGAGCCAGAGCCAGAGGTCCGTGTGATGGGCAACATCCACGGGAACGAGGTTATAGGGTGTGAGGTTCCCCTTTACTTTGGCCTGCACCTCTTGAAAAACTACGGCTCTGACCCTGTCATCACCCGGATGGTTGATTCCACCGAGATATGGGTTGTTCCGATGATGAACCCCGACGGCCACTATCACGGCTACAGGGAGAACTCCCGAGGTGTTGACCTGAACCGGGACGCTGGCTACTATTGGGACGGCTGGGGAGGCTCTTCCGCTCCCTTTGGCGAGAAGGAGTCAAGGCTATACCTCGCGCATCTCCTCGCTAACGAACCCGCGATGGAGTGGGTATATCACTCCGCGGCCTGGTATGTCAATTATCCCTGGGACTACTCGCCCATTGACCCGCCGGATTCCGGTCTCATAATAACCCTCTGCGAGATATACGCTGATTCCGACTACATGCAGGTTGTCACCAACGGGTTTGACTGGTATCAGGTTTGCGGCTCTGTCCAGGACGCGGGCCAGGGCCTTGTTGGGGGCTACTTCATCACCATAGAGACGGACCAACCCTCCAACGGTTCAGACCAGATAGACTCAATATGCGCGCGGAGCACGAAAGCCCTCCGCGGCCTCATTAGCCGAGCCACCTGGGGAGTCTGGGGCATGGTCACGGACACCCTCACCGGCGCTCCACTGAAAGCGAGGGTTGAGTTCCTTTCTCCTGACAGGATCACGGTTTTCACTGATTCCGCCAACGGCGACTATCACAAATTGCTCTCTCCCGGCACATATAACCTTCGCTTTTCTGCCCAGGGCTACAAGCCAAAGGAGGTCTCCGGGGTCGTTGTCCCCTCGTCCGGCTCTGTCCGGGTTGACGCTTTGTTGGTTCCTGATTCCGAATACAACTACGGGTTCAGGGTCATCTACATCACATACACCGAGGACGATTCCTGGGAGCCGGACATTCGCTCCCGGACATGGGAGACCCTTGGCCCTCCGGATGGGGTTTATCAGTCCCTGGGGAGCGGGGGCGAGATAGTTATTGACATGGGCCTTGACTCCGCGATCGTTGATGATGGCGCCAATCCTGATTTCAGGGTCTATGAGGGCGACGCGTCCTCGGAATCCTACACGGCCTATGTTTCCGCTGACTGGAAGGGAGGATGGGTGTCCTGCGGCGCCGGCTCAGGCTCCCAGGACTTTGAGGTTCCCGGCTCAGGCGGGGTTTATCGGTATGTGCGGATAGTTTCCGCGGCCACCTCTGAGACGGATTCACTGGCTGGGTTTGACCTTGACGCTGTT
>CBFGJU010000267.1:0-2022 GCA_965649155.1 Caldifarciminota bacterium
CCAGGACAGCCGGTAACCAGGAGTCCAGGAATCCCTTGAAAAGAGACGAGAATGCCCGACGCAGAGTGGAAAGCCCCGGCCAGAAAACACAAACAACGCAGAGAATTCCTGCGAGCCGTAGCATTGAAAGATGTTCAGCGACAGCGATGCCGGACGCGAGGATAAGGGCAATAGCAAGCCTCTTCAGGAGCGAAATGACCCTCTTGCTACGCCAGGTTCTCAGGAAATCAAGCGCGGTGGTTTCTATCGCGGAAAAGCCCTTGCTGGCCAGGGTATCCTTGATCAGTTTTGGATCAAAAAGGTTCCTGTCATACTTGATGAAAAACAGTCCGGACGCAGGATTGAATTTGACATCCCTCACGCCTCTGAACCGAAAGAATGTTCGCCTGATCCAGGCCCCCATGAAAGGAGAACTAACAGGGTGGACGAAGAACGCGCCCTTTTGATACTGCGGGTAGAGTCCGAGTTGCTCCATGGCCTTCAGGAGACTCTCGGAGCTAATCTCATCATCAACCAGCGCGGTCAAGCGCCTCCTATCAGATTCCAGGACAACCTGATGTATACCCGGAACCCCGGAGAGCTCGGTCGCGGCCGCGGCGGCCGCGACAGGGTCTATCGGGGACGAGAGAACATACTCAAGGCGCTTTGACATCCGCAGGGATTGAAATTATACGATCAAACCCCATGCCGATTCATTGTCTCATAACGGGCCAGGGGCTTTCAGAACGCCTTCACCAGCCTGAATATCCTGCTCCCGACCCTGAGAAAATAAACGCCACGCGACTGGTGACCGATGTCAAACTCGGCCCTCTCGGAGAAAACCCCCTTTGTGAGACATCTTCCAAGTGGGTCATATATTCCGGCGTCAAAGCACCTGTCGGGCCAGGTTATCTCTGCCAGGGCCTTCATATCCCAGAGGATCGTGGGGCCTGGTTCCCCGGCAAAAGACTCCCTGACATCGTCGCAGAAATACGCGGAGCCAGCATAGACATCATAGACCAGGGTTCCGGTTCGCCTGTTGTCGCTCCATCCGACCAGAGGCCATCCATCCAGCCCGGCAACGGTTGGCGCTACCTTGCTGTCTCCTCCGCCGTAGTCAACCTGCATGTCCTGTCCGAACCCGAACCCGCCGTCGCAATCAAAATCATAGTAGATATGGTATATTCCCTCCCTTTCGTCGTGCCAGGTAACATGGGTGACCCGGTCATTTGCCCAGACCGAGGGCTTGGTCGCGCCGCCTATTTCCTGATTGGTCAGGTCATCAACCTTGACATTCGTGGCCCAGGTCGCGCCGTTGTCAGTGCTCCTCGTTATATAAACATGCCAGGGCGTTAGGCTCCTCCCGTCAACCCAGGCGACGAATATCCCGTCAGTGGGCCCATAGCCATCCCGAACATCCAGAGAAGGTTGAACCTGCCACTCCCCCGTAGCGTCATCGTTCAAGCGCTGGTTCGTCTGCCAGGTGGTGCCAAGATCCGAGCTCCTGGCAAAATATATGTCCCAGGCAGAGGTCCCGGAGTTCCTGAAGTCAGACCATGCCACGAAAACCCAGTTATCGCGAACCCCTATGGAAGGCTCTCTCTGCAACCCTGTCGCGGCATCATTGACCCTGACAGGATTTGACCAGCTCGCGCCGGCGTCAGCGCTCATTGAATAGAGAATATCAAAATCCCCGAACCTATCGTCCTGCCACGCGAGGAACACTGTATCTTGCCTAGCCCAGACCGAGGGCATGTTGTGGTTTGATGCGACCAAATCAAGCTGGTGAACCTCCCAGCTCGCGCCATCATCCGTGCTCCTGGCGACCTTCACCGACGCGTAGCCTGTTCCCCAGTCCCTGTATGCCACATATATTGTGCCGTCATCCTGGACATATATTGAGGGATACTGCTGATCCGATGTGTCAGATGGCCCCGCGTCATCAACCCTCGTTGGCGTGAACCAGGAGTTTCCCCCATCCGTGCTCAGGGAGAACATGATGTCCGAGTCCTCTCCAGACATATCCTCCATCCAGACCAGGTA
>CBFGJU010000268.1:0-2021 GCA_965649155.1 Caldifarciminota bacterium
CAAAGGATAGTAGCTGACAGCATCCCTGTCCAGGGAAAGGTGAAATGCGCGGGATACGCGGGGGTTAACTGCGAAAACGGCTACATAAAGTATTGGGCCCTTTACATGGCTAAGGGATGGAACCCTCCGGCCGATAGCTTCTTCCCTCTTGACGGAGCTCCGGGGGGAACTGATGGAGAGGATACCTTGTGTTGGCTCCGAACCGCGACCCTTGATACAGGCAGATATACCCTGCTTCTGAGAGGCGTTAGCAATGTCCCCGGAGAGGCCCCTTCCGAGGACATGGTCCACTTCATCATCCGCCGGGGGCTTTTCACCGACCCGACCATCATTTATCTGAGGCGGCCTGACGGAACCTTCTGGAACTCCATGGATTTTGCGCCCCTCGCGACCCCGGTTGAGGTTGGCTGGCGCATAGTTGGCCCTGCTGGCAAGCTGAAGTTCAGGATGTCCACCAACAACGGCCTGAGCTACCAGGACATCTCAGGCTGGCTCTCGCCAGGAACCCTGATTGATGACTCCACATATCAAGGGAGCTGGGTCTGGAACACCCCTGATTTCCCCTCAAGAAAGATCAGACTTCTCATGGAGGTCTATGATACCGCAGGCGAATACTCCTCATCCGCGGAAATAGCCCCGGCAATCGTGGTCGTTTCCGATGTAGGTGGGATAACCGCGGGAAACGGCGGGCGCAAGCTCGCCTTATCTGAGGACGGGGTCATGCACGGGGTCTGGGCAACA
This sequence comes from Caldifarciminota bacterium, assembly GCA_965649155.1. GTDB lineage: Bacteria > Hydrothermota > Hydrothermia > JBDRYB01 > JBDRYB01 > JBDRYB01. Next base: position 742 of record CBFGJU010000268.1, read on the forward strand.
GGAACCATCCTGAGGGATACCATGAACCCCGGGCTTGAGGACATCCAGAGCTCTGTGTGTTATGCCTATTCTACTGACCTGGGAATGAGTTGGACTCAGCCCAGGCTTGTTGCCAGAGGACGCGATCCCGCCATAGCCCTTTTTGACAACGGCTCAGCTGGCATGGCCTATCTCTCGGATAAGGCGGACACGCTTTATTACAGGCCGATAAACAAAGCAGGGAATCCAGGCAACAAGCCTACCATCCTGGATGTTGGCGCAAGCCTTTATGGCTCACCGGCCATAACCGTGCGGGGAGGGATGGCCTATGTGGCCGCTGAAACCTACGATTCGGTCAGCGCTCGCCTCGTCATGTGGGAGCTGAGAAAACAGGGCCAGGTCGTTCAATCCCTGGAAATGGCTGGGCCGTGGCCGGAAACGCCCACAAATCCCCTTGAGGTGGTCGCGGTTCCGATAGGTGGGAAAAGAGAGGCGGGGGACACGGCTTACTATGTTCTTATGAACCCCCAGGGTTCGCCCTCGGTTGCGACTGACATAACCGGAAGATTACATCTTGCTTGGGATCGTGGCTCTGAGATATGGTATGGCAGGGAAACGGATACGGGTTGGGCCTTTGTCCGGGTTTCGGATTCAAGTGTTCTGGCCAATGACCCGTGCCTAGATGTCCACGGCGGAAATGCCTACATCACCTGGGAAGAGAACAGGCGCGTCCTGGTCAGGAAATACGGGTTCGTGGAGACGGGGTTCTGGTCTCCGAGGGCCGACACGGTGGCAAAGATCGTCTTTACTCCAGGCTGGTTCAAGCATCCGGTGGTTGACAAGGGGGGCGCGGTTTCCTGGACAACTGCTATACCTGGGCCGTTTTTCATGGGGGTGAACCTCATCCAGTATAAAACCGATAAAGGAGGCTGGGAGGAGCTCTCCAGGAGCATAAGCGATCCTCCTCTTGGCGATCATCCCCAGCTTGAGGTTGCGCCGGAAAATCTCACCGCGGCCTGGTCACAGGGATACTGGGAGATAAATCCACTCTGGAGCATGCCCATGGGCAGGTTCTACCTTGGAATGGAGCTCCTTTCTCAAGAAAACCCCCCGTTCTGGTGGGTGGAATTAGGAGATGAACAGTCCACGCCTTACACGGTTCGCCGCGAGGGATTCGCGGTTTATTCCTCTGGCAAAAGGGCTGATGTTGACTCAGTATACCTTTCATATAGCTTTCCCATGTTTGAGCCCTCGGAGTCCGAGGTGTGGCTGTCACTTTACTATGAGGGAGATGACGATTG
>CBFGJU010000269.1:0-2021 GCA_965649155.1 Caldifarciminota bacterium
TCCTGCCTACCTGGCCAAGCAGGTTGATCTTAAGGCATTGGAAAAAAGCTGTAAGGACTTCGCTGAGTTCATGGAAGCCGCCAGGAAAGCCCTGAAATGTGAAAACCCCTGTCAGCCATTCTGGCACAGATGATCATCCTCCGCGAAGCCCTTTTTGTCTTCCTAATTATAGCCGGAATCCTCTCCGGCGCGCTGGCGCTCTCAGTGTGGCTAAGGGGGCCAGAGAAATTGCTCGGCGGAGCAATCCTGTTTCTATCCGTGAACATACTCGCGGTCATAGCTCTGGGTTTCACAGGATTTCTGAAAACCTGGGCCCTGACAGTTATACTTTTAGCTTTCATAGCTGGGCACATCGTCATTGGTTATTGGTTCCTGGCTCACGGTTACTGGCTAAGAAGGGCAACGAGACTCGGTTCCTGGTTTCTGCGAGCACGAAGGGACGAGGAACGAGGAACGAGAAGCGGCCTCACAATATCCCTCTGGATGATTGCTATCGCGTGGCTCGCTTTTCTCGCCATTGAGGCCTGGGTCATGCCCCCCCGTGGTTGGGACAGCCTGAGCTATCACCTGACCAACCCTCTCTACTGGCTCCAGGAAGGAAGGATAACCCTGCTCCCCTACCCCATCCTTAAGGATAACGCGGGCTTCGCGTTTCCAGCCAACACAGAAGCGCTCTATCTTCTCCAGATGGCCGTGACCCACGCGCAGAGGTTCCTGGGATTTTCGCCTCTGGTCTACATCATGCTTTGCCTGCCAGCCATGAAGGTCATATCAAGCGATGATGGGACACCAGCGTTCCTAATGATGTTTCTGACCCCCCTGGGCCTCGCGCAGGCGGTAACCAACTATGTTGACTGGGGGTTCTGCTTCTGGTATCTGGGCGCAACAGCGTTCCTTTACAACTACTGGAAGGCTGGAGGAAAGGCGAGGCTCTGTCTCGCAATAATAGCAATATCAGCCCTTGCCGGAGCCAAATACACGGGCCTGGCGTTCTACATGATTTTCATGATCGCCCTGATCGTCCTTGCCATGAGGAAAAAAGACACTCTTGCGCTCGTCATAACAACCTGTCTCTCGCTGACCCTCTGGCTTCCGTGGTATATCAGGAACTGGCTGGTTCTCGGAAGCCCTTTGTTTGACATCTGCGTCAGGTTGGGGCCGTGGATCCTCTTTCCAGGCAAGGAATCACCATACACATACGGTTACCAGTATTTCGCAACCGCGCACCAGATAATCGTCTTTCCGTTCAGGGACATCGGCCTCGGCACATACGAGGGCGGCGCGGGTCCACTTTTCTGGCTCGCGGGATTGCCCATATCTCTGTTTCTCCTGATAAAGGACGCGCTCAAGAGGGAATGGCCGCGCGCTTTCGTCTGGGCGCAGGCCCTTATCTTTCTTTACCTTTTCACCACAATCCCCGGCTACATTCACCCAGGGGAGCTCAGGCTCGTGATGCCCATCCTGGCAATCGGTTTTCTGGCACTGGTGAGGGCATGGCGGGCCGCGGGTAGGCCGTGGATGGCCTCGTTGATTATTCTGATTTCTGTAACCCTGCATTCTGTTGGCGCGCTACACCTGGGCGAACACAGGACATTCCCGCGCGCGTTTCGTGATTATTTCACCGGGAAAAATGTGAGCATGATGTCATACTACTCCTACCAGTTCCCGGAATCCGAAGTGTGGGCCGCGCTGGATGGCGAGGGGGCCGCGATCGTGGCCGAGGACAAATTCGGGCTTTTCGCGCCGCTGTTCGGGTCAAGATTGCAGAACAGGGTGGAGTTCCGGTGAGCTTGCTCGTGCTGGCGCCGGACAATCCGACAACTGGCAACAAACAACTCGCAACTGGTATAATTTCGGCCTGATGGAAAAGCCCCAGGAATACGAGGTTCGTCTAGCGAAGCTCCAAGAGTTGCGGGAAATGGGTATAAATCCGTATCCCCATTCCTTCAGGCGAACTCACCTGGCAGGGGAAATCCACGAGCGCTACGAGTCTCTTGAAACCACGGAAGTGACGGTCGCGG
>CBFGJU010000270.1:0-2016 GCA_965649155.1 Caldifarciminota bacterium
ATGGCTCTATTTCCTTCTCCTTCCCGTGGGCTCTGAGAAAGCTCAGGAGCTTTTGGGTTTTTCCGGGGTCATCGGGCGCGGCCTCCGCGGCCCTCCGGTAATACTTCTCAGCGAGCCGATTCTTTCCCCTTATCTCCATTGCCGAACCCAGGAGCGAAAACGCCTCCGGCATGTCCCTGTCAGCTACTGACAGGAGCGTCCTTGAACCCTCATCCATGTATCCCGCGTATAACTGGAGGAATCCCTTGTAGACCAGGTTTGACGGGGATGGATTCAGCCTGACTGCCGCTTCTATTTCTCTCATGGCATCCGAGGGTTTCCTTATCTCATATAGGGTTCGGGCAAGGTAATAGTGGGTCTGGTCGTCGGAGGGGTTGAGCGTGGATGCTCCGCCGAGATACGCGAGCGCGGTCTGGTAATCACCCGTCTGGTAGAGAGCCAGGCCCATCACCTTCATCAGGCCTGCATCGCCCCTGTTCCTGGATATCGCGTAATTCAGCACGGTTACGGCACTATCCGGTTTGTTCTCCTTAAGGTATATCTCCGCAAGCTTCAACGAAACCGCCCTGTCCCCCTGTTTCTCTTCCAGCGCAAGGTTGTAGTGCCGCTTCGCGTCCTGGTAGCCGTTCAAGTTATCGTAGGCCAGACCCCATGCCAGGTGCAATCTGTATGTGAGATCACTTATGTTCAGGAGGTTTGAGAGTCCTTCCTGTTCAACCGAAAGCGAGCACGCTCTTTCCACGAGCATCTCTGCCCTGGGGCACAGGGCCAGGGCCTCATCCGGCCTCTCGTTCCTGACGAGGAAAGATATGTAGTCAACTATTATGCCAGGCGAATCCGGCGCCAGCGCGCACGCATCCAGATATGCCTTTTCTGCCTCCTGGTTCATCCCCAGGTTGTCGTAGACCATCCCGGCCAGGTGCACAGCCTCCGGGTCTCCGGGGAACCTCTCCACCATTGTCCTGGCAAGGCTTCGGGTCTTTCGCCCTGAGCCGTAGTGAAACGAGAGCCTAATGGCGTGCTGGTAAAAAAGAGAGGTTTCCGGATGCTTCTTTATCCCCAGGTCAGCCTTTTTCATGGCTTCCTTGTAGAAGCCCTCGTTCACCATATAGTCTATTTCCTGGCTGAGATACTTCGGGTCTCCGGTTTGTTTGTAGAGGCTGTCCAGCGCGCTGATCATGCCTCCATAGTCCCCGGTTCTGAGATATTCCTCCAGGATGACATCCGGACCCAAACCCTCCAGGGGTTCTGGTTCCTGGGCCACCAGCAAAAACAGGTAAAATCCGATCATTTTCTCATTTCCATCAGAAGGGTCACCAAGCACAGATACGGGTCGTGCCCTCGCCTGGTCCCCATTTCTCTGCGAAGGCTTCTTGCCAGCAGGGTAAGGGTATCCCTTTCGGTCAGGGACCTTGCCATTTCCTCGTATGTCCTGGCCTTCCATGACGGCCTCACCATTTCCTTCCGGCCCAGTTTCGCCCACGCCATGGCGGACAGGCCCCTGCTGATGGAGCCTATCAGGCTGTCAGGCCTCATGCCGGAGGCCAGGCCCCATTCCGCCTCCATGAGTGCTTGCCCCGTCTTGCCTGCGAGCGCGCTGTCCGTTATCCTGTATTCGGTGGCTTCCGGTTCGTGCGAGAGTATGTTGTTCAGTTCCTCGGGATCCCGGAGTTCTTCATCGCCCAGGTATGTCGCCAGTTTCAATATCTCGTTCCTGGCTCTCCTGAGGCTCCTGGGCAGGACTGCCACGAGCTCCCCGAACGCTCCGGATGTGGTTTTTACTCCCAGGGAGTTCAGTTGGCGCCCCACCCACGCCCTGAAGGTTGTATCGTCCAGCGTGGGCAATTCAACGAGGTATGCTTTCTCTTCAAACCCCCCCTGCTTGCCAATACCCCTCGCGAGGAACCTGAACGGGTCTTCCCTTTTCTTCAGCTCCCGTTCAAATACCATTACCAGGGGTTTTTCCGGGGTGAACCCGGCGGAGAATAGCGTTCCCCAGGCCTTCATCTTCTCCGC
>CBFGJU010000271.1:0-2010 GCA_965649155.1 Caldifarciminota bacterium
CTGTTCGCCCATGTCCGTTGATGTCTTGAGGAGGTCCTCAAGTATCTTTATGGCCTCGGCAGGCTGTTTTAGCATCACATAGGACATGCCCACCAGTTGGATGGCCTCGCGCTGGTGCTCGTTTTCCGGATATGACTTCACGAATTTGTTCAGGGTGCTCGCCGCGTAGGAGTATTTTTTCTGGTTGAAGTATATCTGTCCAGCATAGAACAGGGCGTCCGGCGCCCTCCTGTGTTTCGGGAACAGGACGGCCATCTTGTAGAACAGGGTCGCGGCCGTGTCAAACTCCGCGGCGCTCTTCAGCTTTTCGGCTTCCTCGTAGTGTTTTACAGCCCAGTAGTAATATGATTCTGCCAGATCCTCCGAGTTGGGGAACGCCTTCTCAAATTCCGGGAGTATGCTCTCGTCTTCAAGGGCTATGGAGTAATAGGTCTGGGACATCCGGCCTGTCACATCGTCGGCAAGCCGGTTGTATGGGAACCGGGCCTTGAACTCCTTGAACTTCATGAGCGCGCTCCTGAACTCCTTCGTGGAGAAATACATCTCCGCGAGCATGTATATCGCCCTGTCGTTTTTCGGGTAGTCCGGAAATTGTTTCACCAGCCACTCAAGCATTGGTATAGCGTGCTCGTTGTCCCCGCCGGCCGCGTATGATTCCCCCAGCTTGAAAGCGGCAGAGGCGGCCTGGTTCATGTTGCCATAGTCCTCTATCACCTTGCGCCAGGAGTGCTCTGCCTCCGAAAAGTTCCTCATCACCTCGCAGACAAAACCCCTCTGGTACAGTATCTCCGCGGCCAGGTATGGGTTCCTGGGCTGGGGCATGTATATCTCGTTGAGCATGGTGTAGGCTTCAGCGTATTTGCCCATGTTGAATACCGCAATGGCAACCCCGAGCTCCGCGCACTTTGCCAGGTCAGAACCATCCGGCGAGGATAGGAGGACTATTTCCAGCTGGGTCTTCGCGTCAGCGGGTCTTCCCTCGTGCAGGTTGCACCAGCCCGCGCCCAGCCGGGAATAAAGCACCACGGTTGAATCAGTGTTGTGAGTTATGTTCTCTACGAAATAGCGCTCCGCGACCTCGTAGTCGCCCTTGAAATAACTGCACATTCCGGTTGCCCAGAGCGTCCAGCCGTTCCAGAACCCCCTCTCAACATCCTCCTCGCCCTCCTTGGCGTAGACCGACCCGACCGCCTGGCCCTCCGCGAACTGGCCCCAATACAGGTATGACAGGACAGCAAGTGCCCTTGCCTCTCTGCCCAGAGGAAAGCCGCGGTTCTTGTTAATGAAATTCTTCAGGTCCCTCGCGGAAAGCCAGTATCGCCCGAACGAGTAATCCGCGACCGCGGCCAGGAACTGCCCGGCCCCCGCGTAATCACCCTTGACCTTTAGGGATTGGGCAACCTTCAGCGCGCCGGTCGTGTCCAGAGCATTGACACGCGAGGACAGGGATGACGCCGCTGAGATGACCTCCTCAGGCGCGCCCTGCTGAGCCAGGGAAGCCTTGACTGCCTCTATGGCGTTGAAGGGTGTAGCCAGAAGAGGCATCTTCATATCAGTTATGCGGTATTCGCCTATTTCGGTAACCTCTTCCTCCATCTCGGTGCCGGTCTGGAATGTGGTGTCTTTTCCCGATGTTTCAGTCTGCTGGCTCAGAATGCCCAGGCAAAAGATTCCCCATATCATAGCCATAAGATTAATGCATTAGGAGGTGCGGTTTCAAGTTGTCGCTCCCAGACAGAGGTGATTCTTCACCCGGATGGCCTCGGAATGGCTTAACTTAAGGCCAGGTTGCCAGGTTTTAGATTCCCTGACTTACGCACATAATCAACCAATCTGGCTCTCTGTGCCGATTTCAGCGTGCCAAGACCAGACCGGGAAAAGGCTCTCATACAGATTCAATAGTTGAAACCCACTTCCTGCATGAATCGGAAACCCTCTGCTAGTGCGAGATGTAGGGATGGGGTTGGGTTCGTCCCTGGGCAGGCACGGGGCCTGATAGGGCACCCACAA
>CBFGJU010000272.1:0-1997 GCA_965649155.1 Caldifarciminota bacterium
GAAAGATAAGCCTCAGCGAATTTCCCGTGCCCGGCTACACCACCAACGCTAGCCCCCAGACCATAATCCTCAGGGGAGGGGGATACGCGGCCGGAACGAACATGATTCCAGCCGGAGTAGTGTTCGTGGGAGTGAACGGGGTCATGGCATATGACCCTGGAGGCGGAGGGATCCCGAACTACGGCGAGAGGGGACAGGATGGCCTCTGTGGGGTCTGGGTTCTGAGGTGGTCAGGGAACGCCTGGACCGACAGCGGATTACAGAGGATATTCGCTGACACATGGGCACTGAATCAGGCCGACCCGGCGCACCCGGAAAGGCTGCTGGATTTTGAGATATTTCCGACTGGCTCTGAGGGCACCTGGCAGGTTCTCGCGACCAGGGGAATTGACCTTGATTGGGAAAACCTGACTCTCAGGCAGATGAATCTCGCGCTCTGGAGATACGATGCACCAAGCAATGCCACTACAGCTGAAGGCGGATTATCATGGGAGATGAAATACAAGGAGGATATGAATCCGTCCATTGTATTCGCTGTGCCAGTTGGTCCGGCTCATCACGATGGGACATACTACCGGGCCGGGGTTGTTTTCGGCTACATCATCATGAAACCCGGCGGAGGAGAGATCGGACACGATGGGGTTTTCGTTTCCGCGGTTGGGGGGCGGCTTTCGGGCGCAACGATGATCAGTTACCCTGTTGACCCGAACAACGACGGATACATTGAGATAGACATTCGGCTGGACGCGGGAGCGGAATATCGCTACGATCCGCATGTTTTCCAGAACCCAGGCCACGAGTGGTCTGAGGAGGTAATCCAGGAGGCTTTGGCAAGCTACATGAGAACCCTGATCGCTTGCCGAATGAGGCCCTTTGCCGCAAGGTACGGGATCAGCGGAGATACCAGACGAACGAGATTTCTTTTGGCGCTCGGCAGTTTCAGCAGATACGAGGTTTTCGCCCTCTGCGCGGATTACGATCCTGTGGAAAACCACTCCAGAATCTACACCCTTGACGGCCGGGAGCTCGCGGGTGAGCTGGTGCCCAAAACTCTCAGCGGGGAATTCAACGAGTCCGAGACCTGGAGGCCGTTCTCGCTATATCCGACCCTGTTCGCCAACCAGGAAGACCCGCGCTCCGGCGGACACGATCACCAAGGCAACTTTGGAGTGTTTTCCCAGCCGGTTGGGTGGGTTTCCCTGCCGGTTGTTCGGAAGGTCTGCGATAACGAGCAGATTTACTCCGACATGGGCAGGCTTGGTTATCAGAACATGATGAACCCGGATCAGCGCTACTGGTGGAACATATACAATGCTCAGCGCGGGCATGTTGTCTCCCCCCTGAGTTGGTGGAGCCTCGTCCAGTCAGAGCTGGATTACAGAGACAAGACCAACCTGGAACTCATGCGGAATAGCTGGGAAACCAGCGTCCACGGCCTCAGCTATGTCGCGGAAAAAATAACAATACACGGCGCAACTGCCAACAGGATATGCCTCGTTCTCGTGCCCAGGTTCCCCGTAAGGGGCGACAACCACACCGTGTCCGGGGAAAGCTACTGGGAATTCGGCAAGTCCAGCATCTACGAGGAATTCGCGAGCCAGGTTTTGGAATCCGGGTTCATATCAGGATTCATGGGCCGCTACTGGGACAGCCTCCTCCTTGGGCCGCAGGCAGGAGCGATACTGGTCAATGTGTGGTGGGACGATGAGGCGCAAATGGAGTCGGAGCTCCTGGTCTCGGTGGCAAATCTGGCGCCGCAGTGGTTCGGCCAGGCCAGGTGGCGCGGCGGCCTCTACACGGATCTCCTGAAATACCTGCGCGAGAAAGAGTTCACCCTTGGAGGCCTGAACGCTCGGCTGGGTCTCAGGGAGATTGTTGTTCCGGTGAGGGCCTGGTTTGGTCCGGTCCGCATAGGCTCGTTGGTTAACCAGGACATGATGGAAGACCTGGAAACCCTTGGAGACAGGGAGCTCGCGAGATACCGGGATGAGAACGGC
>CBFGJU010000273.1:0-1938 GCA_965649155.1 Caldifarciminota bacterium
TTTCTCCTCGCGGCCCCCAGGTTTCCAGATATGGTATCCAGGATTGCCATGACGCACTTGCCCCAGTAAGCATTGGCAGGGGTAGCGGTTCTTATGAACCCGGGCAGTTCTCGGCGCAGGGCTTGGTAATCAGCACCGAAAAACTTGTTCAGGAGGAGATTCAAGCGCGTGGCGGAAATGAACCTGATTTCCCCTATCCTCTCGTCTATCTCAAGCGCTCTCAGGAAGTAATTCTCAGCGGTCTCCAGCTCGCCCATCATCCTGTGCGCGTTTCCGAGCCAGTTCAGGAGCCGGGTTGCAAGCTCGGGCTCGCCAGAAACCCTTTGGACGAGCCTCCGCCCTTTTCTTATCGCTTCCGGGGAGGCGTATCTGTAAACGCATAGGCAGACCTCAAGGAGGTCCGATGCCAGTGGATCATCCTGCCTCGTTGTCCGGATGTAATCAGAAACCTCGTCCCAACGCTCTTCCCTGATTAGCTTTACGCCTTCGTCTACCCTTTCTCCGGTCTTCACCCCGATATTCTAAAGCAAATATCTGGCCTGGTTCCAACCAGACAAGGGTTTTCTCCGGTTCTCTTTCAGTTTTCTTTCAGTTTATTCCGCATAATATAGGCCTAGCGAAAACCTTTTGGAGGTGTGAGATGTTTGAACTTTGTGTAGCTCTCGTTGCAGGGTCCTGGACAGAGACAACCCCCCAGGACTTCGCGGATGGCTGGTATGATGATCTCCTTTATGTCTCAAGGAGATTGATGGTTGAGGGGGCCAACCCCTCTGACTCGGGCGCGGTTGAGTTCGTCCCAAGGTTTGACGCGAACAGGGATGGGTATTATGATTTGTTCTCATCCCAATACTCTGGCCCTATTGCGAGGATATGGCTTGGCTCGCCAACAGGTTATTCTACCTCAAATGTTCTGTTATACCCCACTTCGGGTGGGGCCGATTGCGACATGGCTGATCTAAACCTGGACGGATGGCCTGAGTTCGTAGAGTCCGGATGGGTGGCGAATGTCTGCAGGATATTCTGGGGCTCCCAGGCCTACGGCGGTCCGGATCCCGCCAACTACACGGAACTGCCTCACACAAGCGCTGAGGATGTCTATATCTATGATCTGGACAAGGATACATATCTGGATATACTTCTTGGCGAGGATTACTCAGCCGCTGGCGGCCTGAGGGTATATTGGGGCGGTTCCGGGGGTTATTCACCCTCAAATTATTCCTTCCGGAGCGGTTTCAAATGGATATCTCACAACATAGAGGTAGCGGACCTGAACAAGGATGGCTATCCGGATGTTGTCATGACCCGGTCCAAGGATGCCACGAATGGCGAACCCACCGGAGGAATAAACATCCTTTGGGGAGACGCTACCCCAAGGGATTTGAGCGATAATCCCACCTGGTTCCACGCGGATACGCCACGGGGCTACGATTGGCACGGCATAACCCTTGCGGATTTCAACAAGGACGGATGGCTGGATATAGTGGTTTCTCAGTGGGCCGCTTACAGCTCGTCGGTCTCCAGGGTCTATTTCTCGGATCAGGGTTCCTTTAATCCCGCCAACATTGTAAGCCTGAATGTGAAGGAGGCCTGGGGCGGAAGCTCGGCCTGGGATTTCAACGGCGACGGGTGGCTTGACCTCGTGTTCTTCAGGGGGTATTTCGGGAGATATCCGCTTCTCCTCTGTTTGAACTCAGGTTCCCCTCCTTATTTTGATATTTCTGATACCGTGCCGATAGGGCGAAGCTTCTGTTATGCCTCAGGGACTGTTTATGATTTCAACGGGGACGGAAAGCCTGATATCGTTGCCAATTCATCAGACACCACGGTTGTCTATTGGGGAGTTCAGGCCACAGGAACCTATGATAGCCTTCAGAAGCTACCAGTTTTCTACGACCACCACGGCACATTCCGCGAGTGCGGAAACATCTACGACCGCTC
>CBFGJU010000274.1:0-1937 GCA_965649155.1 Caldifarciminota bacterium
CTGGTCAACGAGAGAACAAGAGCCGTCATCTTCCTTCACTACGCAGGCTTTTCCGAGGGCATAGCCGAGGTCGCGGAATTCTGCGAAATGAGGGGACTTTTTCTCATAGAGGACGCGGCTCACACCCATGGGTCAGTCTCAGGCGGCAAAAAGCCAGGAACCTTCGGGAGAATAGGCTGTTTCTCTTTCTTCGCGAACAAGAATATGACATCCGGAGAGGGCGGCGCGCTCGCTACCTTTGACCCGGAGATTGCCGAGAGGGCCAGGCGCATGGCATCCCACGGCAGGACGGCCGCGGCGTGGGACAGGTTCAGGGATTCAAGGCTCAAGACCTATGACATAACCGAAATGGGCTACAACTACAAGGCAACCGACATGCAGGCCGCGCTGGCGCGAGTCCAGCTCAGAAAACTGCCGGAGGCAAACCGGAGGCGCGTTGAGCTTGTGGGTTTATACCGGGAATTGCTTTCGGATGTTCCGGGCATCGTAATACCTTTTGATGACTACGAGAATTCCGCGAACTACATATTCCCGGTTGTCCTTCCAGAGGGCACGGACAGGCTCTCGGTCATGGAAAACCTCGCGGATTCGGGTATCCAGACATCGGTTCACTATCCCGCTGTTCACACATTCACATATTACAGGGCGCTTTTCCCCGGCCTGCGACTTCCAACGGCCGAGGAGCTTAGCGCTCGCGAGCTCAGCCTTCCTCTTTATCCCCACATGGGTGAGGAAAGGGTGAGGTTGGTGGCCACCAGGCTCCATGAAGCGCTTTCCGCATGAGGCCGGGTTCCGGCCATACCTGGGTTCCTCAAAGCCTTGCACCAGGTGGTGGTGGTTCTCCGGCAAGATAAACCAGGAGGATATACGAACCCAGCTCGCCTGGCTAAAAGATAACGGGTTCGGAGGGGTGGAGATAGCCTGGGTGTATCCCCTGGCTGGTTCAGAGCCAGGTCCGGCCTGGCTCAGCCCGGCCTGGTCCTCGCTCGTGGCCTTCGCAAAGAGGACATGCGACGAGCTTGGCCTCACATGCGATTTCACATTCGGTTCCCTGTGGCCATTCGGGGGGACATTTGTGGACGAGCGCGATGCCTCCAAAACATTCTCGGGCCCCTCTCCACAGCGCTTGAGAAGGTCATGGGAACATCCAGCCGAAGGCTACATCCTGGATCACCTCTCATCCCGCGCTCTGGTGAGATACTCCGAGCGAATGGGCGCGGCACTGCGGGATGCCTTGTCTGGCCGGCTTTCAGGGCTTTTCTGCGATTCCTGGGAGGTGGAGACAGAGGGCTTGTGGACAGATGGTTTTGGCGAACTCTTCAGGGAAAGATACGGCTACGATCTTGAGCCTTTCATGCCTTCCCTGGATTCTCATCCTGATGTCAGATATGATTATCGGATGCTCACTGCGGAGCTGGTTTTGAACGAGTTCTATCGCCCCTTCACGCGGATATGCCACGAGCTGGGCGGGTTCTCGCGCGTCCAGTGCCACGGCTCGCCAACCGACCTCATAGCCGCATACGGCTCGGTTGATGTGCCGGAATCCGAGGCCATACTCTTTGCTCCTTATTTCTCAAGGATCGCGGCCTCCGCGGCCCTCCTGTATGGCAAAAAGGTTGTTTCCTGCGAATCCTTCACATGCGTATACGGCTGGAAGCCATATCCGGGCCCGGGCCCTTTCCAGGGCCAGGAACAGGTTGCTGACCTCAAATTGCTCGCTGACGCGCTTTTTGCCAATGGCGCCAATCATGTGTTCTGGCACGGGATGCCGTTCAATCCTCCTGGCGGAAACAACCGGTTCTACGCCTCGGTCCACCTCGGGCCGGACAGCGCTTTCGCAGAGGAAATACCCGAATTCAACTCTTACATGGAAAGGGTTTGCGACTTCATGAAGCGCGGGAGAACCTATTCCGATGTTGCCGTCTACATGCCAATAG
>CBFGJU010000275.1:0-1933 GCA_965649155.1 Caldifarciminota bacterium
TGTCGTTCGCCCTTTGCCAAAGATGTCCTAGTTGCGAGACTTGACGGTTCAGGAAACCTTTTGTGGGAGAAAACCTCAGAGACTCCCAACTGGAACGACGCGGTTGCCGCCTCTGCGCAGGTTGATCCTTCTGGCAACCTTGTTGTGATGGGATTCGGGTGGGTTGATGTTGATAACATAGACATAGCCCTACTCTCGTGGGACACGTGGGGCAACCAGAGGTGGATATTTACCTATGATTCCCCGTGGCACATGGACGATGTTCCATTTTCAATCACCATGGATGACGAAGGGAACACCTATGCTGTTGGTTATTATACAGGCCCAGTAAAGCAGAAATGGGGCACAAGCCCCCTGCTTTTCGGGTTCAACGAGACCGGAGAACCAGAAATAACAAGCGGTCCTGCTGACACCTGCTACAGTCTTGTCCCACTTGTCATCAAGGTTGACAGCTTAGGAAACCTTGTCTGGGTTGATGACTGCGAATACTGGACAAAGGGTGGAGAGCTTGTGTTCAGCGAATACGGATACGGGAGGCTCTATGTATCGGGGTATGAGTGCACGGGCAACCTTTACACTGAGTGCCTGGACAAATACGGCCAGGATTTGTGGCATGCGTGGGAATACAACAACTTTATGACCCTGACCCACCACGGCGGCTGTGTTGATGTGAACGGGAACCTTTATCTCACGGGCAGAAAGTGCAACCCCGGACCCGAGGCCTTCGTGGTCTCATACAGTGCTCACGGTCAGAGAAGGTTCGTGAACATGGCGTTTCCGGGCGAGGGTCTGCGCGTTGCCGTTGATCCCTGGGGAAACCTGTTCCTCGGGGGAAGCGTGATTGACTCGGCTGGCAAGGATTTCATGGTGGCCAAGATGGACACCCTTGGCAATCTCAAGTGGACCTACCGCAAGGACGACGGAACCCCTGATCCAAATCAACCCGATCACTGCTATGGGCTTCTTCCGGACAACCGGGGCGGCGTATTCGCAATGGGCGTGATCTATGATTCCGCCATGACCCCTATTCAGTATCTTGTTCACCTTACTGACACAACAGGGGGGATTTCTGAGGGCGCGCAGGGTTCGCCGGGAATCATTTTGACCCCGGCCCCATCCGGCTTCTTCATATCTGGTTATGAGGGCGAGGCCAGGATCTACGATCCCGCGGGCCGTCTGGTTCTCAAAAGAGACATAGCCGGCAAGACACCGATAAGCCCGTTAAGTCCTGGGGTATATTTCGTGGTGGCGGGGAAGGAAAGGGCAAAGGTCGCGGTGAGATAGGTTCGGACCACAAGCAAAAATGCCATCGCGTCTTCCCGGCACGGATTTTAGATTGTGGGGTGTTCTGCTGGGCCAAAATCCCACCCGTGAAAAGCAATGTTATTGCGCGGCCATGGCTGGCCCTTTTATAATTTGCGCCTAACCAGAGGAGGCACAAGTGAAAGCCCTCAGGTGGAAATTGCTCGTTGTGCTGGCCGTGCTCATAGGAGCGGGCTGGCTCGTTTATCCAACCGTAATTTATTACACACGCTACTACAACCTTAGCCCCGAAGAGAAGGCGAAGGTCCCGAAGTCAAAGCTGGAAGGACTCAAGAAGAAGGCCCTGAACCTGGGCCTTGACCTCCAGGGAGGCATGTATATCATCCTGGAGGTTGACAGGTCAAAGCTCAGCCCTGAGGAAGCAAAGGATGCTCCGGACAGGGCCTTGGAGGTCATAAGGAACCGCGTTGACCAGTGGGGCGTGTCCGAGCCTTCCCTGCAAAAGATAGGCGGCGACAGGATAATGATCCAACTGCCCGGCGTCATGGACAGGGAAAGGGCGAGATCGCTCATAGGCAGGACAGCCCTCCTGGAGTTCAAGCTTCTCGCTGATGAGAAGATGACAGTTGAACTGCTGGAGCGCATAGACAAGCGCGCCCGGCTCGGCGCC
>CBFGJU010000276.1:0-9526 GCA_965649155.1 Caldifarciminota bacterium
AACGACCAGCGCGACCAGCGCTCTGCCGAGCCTTGAGAAACCCACTTCCCCTGCGAAAAGATATGCGACAGGCACGGAGAGTGCTCCCGCTATGGCCGCGGGGAGCCTGAGGAATGCTTCCGAGTCCTTGATGTTCAGGCATATGTTGGCCAGGAGGTAATACAGGGGCGGGATGTTGGTCTCGCCGATGCGAAACCTTAGCCACGGGCCCACCGAGCAATGGTAGCTCACCACCTCATCAATCCAGACCGACATCCTTCCGAGGCCCGCAAAGTGCACTATGATCAGGACTGCCGCGATCGCCAGGATTGCCGGTTCTGCCCACCTTCTCATCAGGGCTTTGAGCATAAAACCTCGGCCATGGCCGGGACAAGTATAGTGAATTGGCCTCCAGATTCTCTTGCCAGAAAGAAACATCCAGGCATTACGGATTATAATTTGCCAATGAGGGGACTTGCTGTCATCCCCGCGTTCAACGAGGCCGAGCGCGTTCGGACTGTCCTTGAAGGAGTCATGGCGCATTTCCCTCCCAAAGACATCCTTGTTGTTGATGATGGCTCCACGGACGGGACTGCCGGTATAGCGGAGGCCGCGGGTGTCCGTCTCATAAGCCTGGAGAGGAACATGGGGAAAGGCTTTGCCCTTAGGCAGGGTTTTTCGCTGGCGATCCGAGAGGCCTATGATTTTGTGATCGTTCTGGACGCGGACGGCCAGCATCCGCCTGACCGTATTCCGGATTTCACAAAGGCCGCTGAGCGCGCGGACATCGTCATCGGTTCCAGGAGGCCCTTCAGGGGAATGCCGCGAGCAAATTATCTCTCAAACAGGATAACGACCCTCGCGATATCCCTGATGACCCGAACCCGGATAGCAGACAGCCAGTCCGGCTTCAGGCTCGTGAAAACCGCGGTCTTGCGTTCGGTCCCCCTGAGAACCAGCCGTTACCAGACCGAGTCCGAACTGCTCGTCAAGGCACTCTGGAAGGGTTTTCGCCTAGCGCATGTTCCAATAGAGGTCATTTACCGGGGCGAGAGGAGCCACATAAGGGGTTGGCTTGATGTGCCGAGGGCCATTTTGCTGGCCCTGTGGTTGATGATCCTGAGATCGTGATGTCTCCCGACCCCTTTGATTCGCGCCCTGAGGAATATGACGCGTGGTATGACGAGAATCCGCAGGTTTTCCGGGAGGAGCTTGATCTTGTCAAGGACTGGGTGAGAGGCTTCCCTTCGCTTGAGATTGGCGTGGGAACGGGCAGGTTCGCTTCCAGCCTGGGGATCGGGTTTGGCCTGGATAGGGCACTATGCGCCCTGCGGCTCGCGAGGGAAAGGAGCGTGAGGGTGGTTGCGGGGGACGCCGGAGCCCTTCCTTTCAGGGACAGTTCCTTTGTCCTTGTAGGGCTTTTCTTTACCCTGGAGTTCCTGCCCGATCCAACCGCGGCATTTTATGAGTGCCACAGGGTCCTCCTGCCGGCTGGGAGGCTTATCATCCTCCACCTTTTGCCATCCAGCCGTGTTTCCGAAAACAAGGGCCGAGGGTTCTACGCGGGCCTGGTGAGGCTCTACCGTCCGGAAGATGTCCGTCGCCTGGCCAGAGGTCTCAGCCTCACGGATCAAAGGGAATGTGATGGCATCTCTGCTTTATCATTTGAGAAGGTATGAAATGGAAAAGGTCATCCCTGTTCACCTGTAAATGGTTTCTCAGGTGGCTCTGGCTCGGCCTGCCCCTCTCCATTCTTTCCCTTACCCTTCACGATTCGTTCCTATACAGGCCTGGTTTCTGGGATATCTGGTGGCTCATCAGCAAGTGGGCCTGGCTCCTGGGACCGTCCATGTTCCTGAGCTTCCCGTTGACCCTGCTGGGCTTCATTCCGGGCAGGTTCTACACCCACTTCTCTGGCCTTTCCCCCTGTTTCTACCTGGCCCCTCTCATAGGCATATGGGGAATTCCGTGGCTCTATTTTGCCCTAATTCCCCTCGCGGCACTCGGGGCCATATTTCCCCCGAAGAACGAGAAGGCCTCAGCGCTTGTTCACCTGGTTGGGCTTGCGCTCGCGCTCTTCGTGTTCCTGCACGGGAAGATGCTCCTTGAGGTGGTTTTGTTCGGTTAAACCCAGACTACCCGTGAGGGAAACAAAACTTGCCAGAGAGCGTTTGGGCGTTGGATAATTTTCTGGACTCAAGTTTTGCGGAGGTTTGAGATGAAGAAGATGATCTCGCGCTATTTTCCCATCGCTATACTGTTGCCGCTCCTGCTGTCGTGCGGCAAAGAGGAGGATGACGGGAATGGAGATGGTGAAGAAATAGGCGATATAGTCGGGACCCTTCCCCTGAAGTTCGCCGGAGATGTTGTCGTGGCAGGAAGCTACGCCTTTGTTACCATGGACAGCCTCGGTGTCGCGGTTGTTGATGTCCATGTTCCCTCGTCTCCCGTGCTCGTTGATACCCTCGCCACATATGACGAATCAAGGGAGCTCTTCATCCACGGGAACAGGCTTTATGTGGCGGATTTCCGGGGCGGAATAACCGTTTTTGACATATCGGATCCGGCTTCACCTATCCAGATAGCTCATTATCCCTCGGCCGGAGATCACACCAACGATCTTTTTGCCACCGATAGCCACATATTTGAGGCCGGCGGACAGGGTTCAAACGGGCTTCTGGTAATAAGGGACGCGTCCGGTTCCATCCTTGGCACATACACCAACAGCGAGGCTGACGAGATGTATCGTGGCTTCGCGTGCGTATGGGTTGATGGGGATCACGCTTACGCCGGGACCAACGGCGGATGGCTCCACATGGTTGATGTGAGCCAACCGTCCTCTCCGGTGAAGGTCGGCGAATACTACAACCCTGGCACAACTGGCTATGATGTCTGGCTTCTTGATGTTCTGGTTTCCGGAAACAGGGCATACCTTGCTGATTGGGGAGGCGGTTTCATTGTGCTTGATGTTTCGGATCCAGCCAATCCACAGGAGCTCGGAGTATTCACCGCGGCCGAGGATGGGCCGGATTTCTACGATGTCGTTCTTGATGGGAACACAGCATACACCGCTAACGGCTGGGGTTGTCTCGCTGTCATAGATGTCTCGGATCCCCGAGACATGAACCTTACCCTTACCGTCAACCCGAGCGGTTCCTCCTACCACGGGGTTGCCCTTTACGGAAACTATGCGGCTGTGGCGGATAACGCGGGGAAACAGCTGGCAATAATAAGGGTAAAGTAAAAGCTCCGTCCTGTATAAGACATCCCCTCTTTCCTGCTTCCCGTTTATTTTAGTTGCGGTGAGGTGAGGCTTTATAATTTCAGAGCCATGAAAGAACCGAAAGGACTCTCCAGCAAGGCAGTTCATGTCGGGACAGGGCCGCGGGACGCACGGCCCGTGACAACCCCGATTTTCCAGTCAAGTACCTTCTACGCGGACCCTGAGGTCTATGGCCTCATCCAGTCTGGCAAGGCCAGGGACACGGTTTTCTACACCAGATACGGAAACCCAACCCGGAGGGCCGCGGAGGAAAAGGTCGCCGCACTTGAAGGAGCGGAGGACGCGATCACTTTCTCGTCCGGGCTTTCGGCCGCCACATCGGTGATAATGGGCCACATGAAACCCGGCGACGGCATGATAACTACCCTTGACATATACGGCGGAACAATGGGACTCTTCAAGAACAGGGTTGAGCGGATGGGCATGGAGATAAGCTATGTTGATGTGACCAGGCCCGAGGCCGCCGAGAAGGCCATAAAGCCAAACTCCAGGCTCATGTTCTTTGAGAGCATATCAAACCCTCTCCTGAAGGTGCTGGACATCCCCGCGTTCGCTGATATAGCGAAACGCCACAACCTCCTGCTTGTCGTTGACAACACCTTTGCTACGCCAATAAACCAGAGGCCACTTGAGCTTGGAGCGAGCATCTCCCTCGCCTCCGCGAGCAAGTATCTGAACGGCCACTCTGACCTCATTGCCGGAGTTGTCGCGGGGCCAAAGTCCCTTCTTGATCCCGTCTGGGCCGCGATGAGGGACCTCGGAGGGTCAATGGAGGCTTTCTCCGCGTTCCTGCTTGAGAGGGGTCTGAAGACCCTCGCTGTCCGAGTGAAGGCTCACAACGAGAACGCGATGGCAGTTGCTCGCTTTCT
Organism: Caldifarciminota bacterium; assembly: GCA_965649155.1. Lineage (GTDB taxonomy): Bacteria > Hydrothermota > Hydrothermia > JBDRYB01 > JBDRYB01 > JBDRYB01. The sequence continues at coordinate 4,132 of CBFGJU010000276.1, forward strand.
TGAGAATCACCCGAAGGTCAAGCGCGTTTTCTATCCTGGACTCCCTTCTCACCCCCAGCACGAGCTAGCCAAAAAGGTGCTATCTGGTTTCGGGGGCATGGTCTCGTTTGTGATTGAGGGCGGGGACGAGGCCACCCTGAAGCTCATGTCCTCCTTCAGGCTAATAGCAGAAGCAACCAGCCTTGGAGGGGTTGAATCCCTGGTCTCAACCCCGGCAACCACGACCCACGCCGCGTATACCCCTGAGGAGAGGCTCTCAATGGGTATAGAACCCGGATTCGTGAGGCTCTCGGTTGGCATAGAGGACACCGAGGACATAATAGAAGACCTCAATCAGGCCCTCGCGAAGCTTTAGGCAAATGTCTTTTATCTGCCCCTTTATTTCTTGCTGTAGAGGTCAACCCGGAACCCAGCTTCACCGATGAAGAAGGTATGCCTGCTCCTCCCTTTGGTCGCGGCCGCATGCCAGAGGCCCCTTGAGGACATGAACGAGCTGGAGCTGACAAAAACGGTTCTTGCCAACCCGAAAGACCCAGAAGCGCATTATCATCTTGGGGTTCTCCTTTACGCCAACGGAAGGCTTTCCGAAGCCGAGCAATACCTGCGGAATGCCGTGGATCTCAATCCGGCGAATCCGGACGCGCACCGGTATCTCGGAAGGCTCCTCATGGACCAGGCCAAGCTCTCGGAGGCAGAATCCGAGCTACTCCTGGCGGTTTCCTTGAATCCGGATCACGCGGACGCGCGCACGGACCTCGGAACCGTCTATATGTTCACCGGCAGGGATTCCGCGGCAGTCGCGGAGTGGGCAGAGGCCATCCGGATTGATCCCGATAACCACCTGGCCCACTACAACCTCGGTGTCTGGTTATACAAGCAGGGGCGAAGGGACGAGGCAAAGAGGGAATTCCTTGAGACCGTGAGGGCGAACCCGGACTACGCGAAGGCCCATGGCAACCTTGGAATAATCTACAAGGAGGAGGGGGACTACGAGAACGCCAGGAGGGAGTTCAGGCTCGCGGCCGGACTCTTTGAGAAAGAGGGCAGGATAGCTGATTCCTGGAAGGCAAAGGAGATGCTGGAGAGCCTGGGGGATGTGGAGCCATGAAGGCCTATGGGCGCGAGAAAGTTATTTAACGAAAAGGTTTCGCACCTGAACGGCATATATAACGGCTACCCGTTCTGGTTTTGCCCCACAACTGGCAACCCGCAACTTGCAACTGGTATAATATCCCTGTGAACCTTATCCTCACCGAAGAAAACTGGCGTGATTTCCTTCCCCTTACATGGATGAGGCCGCTCTGGGATCTGAGATTGGGAACCATGACCCTGCGGGAGAGGGCAGAGGCTTTCTGGGGCAGGAAGGCTTATCTCTATACGGCCAGGGACTGGCTCGGCCTGGCCAACGAAACCCCCGCGGGCGATGCGATCCTGTCAAGGGCGGATTTCCTTCCATTTGAACAAGCGCCGGAACTGCCTCCTGGTTCTGCCCTGTTCTCGCACGAGCGCGAACCCATCGCGGTGAGGGTTGACGGCCGGGCTGTCCGAGAGGGCCTCTTTAACCTGGCTGAAGGCGCGAGGGAAAGGCTTGAGATTAGGGCCAGGGTCATCAACCGGTTCTGGAACCTGGTTCATGTCAATCCGGACGCGCTCCTGGTTGACCTGTCGGGTATCAAGCCTGAGATCAGGGGAGATGTTGATCCAAGGGTAGCCCTTCTCGGAGAGGTGATCCTTGAGGAAGGCGCGAGGGTCTATCCTGGGGTCGTGATTGACGGGGAACCCGGCCCGGTTTTCATAGGCAGAGGCGCTACGGTGATGCCGAACGCTTTCGTTGAAGGCCCGGCGTTCATCGGAGACAAAACCCTGATAAAGGCTGGCGCGAGGATATATGCTGGAACGACCATCGGTCCGGTCTGCAAGATAGGCGGCGAGGTCTCCGAGACAATAATCTATGGCTACTCAAACAAACAACACGATGGCTTCCTGGGCCACGCTTATCTCGGCGAGTGGGTCAATATCGGCGCGGGGACCGAGATCTCAGACCTGAAAAACACATACGGCACTATAAAGGCATGGCTTGATGGAAATATAACAGAGACGGGCCTGCAGTTTTTGGGTCCGACCATAGGCGATCATTCCAAAACCGGCATAAACGCGACCGTGACAACCGGCGCTGTCGTAGGGGTCTTCGCGAACCTTTTCGGTTCAGGCGTGTCCCCGAAGTTCGTGCCGTCTTTCTCCTGGGGATACCCCCAGTTCACCGAATACCGGCTTGATGAAGCTATTGCTGTTGCAAGAAGGGTCATGGCTCGCAGGGGGATTGAGATGACCCCAGCATACGAGGCCATGGTCAGGAAGGTCTTTGAACTCACCATAGCCGAGAGGTCGGCCTGAGATTGAAGAGGGAATTCGCATTGCTGGATCATCTGGAGGCCCTCAGGTGGGCTCTGGTCAGGAGCATCATCGCGCTGGCGATCGTCGCGTCCGCCTCCTATGCTTTCGGCGAGAGGATAATCCGCTTCATCTCATCGCCGACCCTGCCGCCATTTATCCTGAACCTCCCATATGGCCAAAAGCTCGCCCAATTCCTGGTTTCTCCGGTTGGCCGGCTCTATTTCTTCACCCCGCAGGAGGCCTTCTGGGTCAGGCTAAAGGTCGCTTTCGTCACGGGCCTGATCGTTGCCGCGCCATACATCCTCGGAGAGGCCTGGGCCTTTGTCGCGCCGGGCCTCAGGCGCAGGGAAAAGCTCTGGGCCTTGCCGTTCCTCGTGTTTTCAATAATAATGTTCTACCTTGGCTGTGCGCTCGCGCTGTGGTTCGCTATTCCCGTCGGAGTGAGGTTTCTCGCGTCATTCGGCGGCGAGGCAATGTCCCCGTTCTTCGGCGCGTCAGGCTACATCAATTTCGTGATATTCATGACCATGGCGTTTGGAATCCTTTTTGAGACCCCCGCGCTCATGGTCGCGTTGACCGGGATGGGCCTTCTTGACCCCAAGGCTGTCGCCAGGAAAAGGGCCTATGTCATAGTCCTGGCTTTCATTGTTGCCGCGGTCGTGACCCCAACCGTTGATTTCGTGACCCAGATATTCCTCGCGGTTCCGCTCATACTTCTGTTTGAGCTCGGGCTTTTGCTTTCCAGACTGGTGAAGATGACCAGAAAGGACTGATGGCATCCAGGAAAACCCACCTTTCCGGACAGGGTTTTCTATTCCTTCGGAGAACGATTCAGGGCTTAACCCGTGTTCTCTGTCCTGAGCGACCACAGAGGGTCGCCCCTACAAAGCTCCCCCGGAGAGGTGGCCGAGCGGTTGAAGGCGGCGGCTTGCTAAGCCGTTGTAGGGAGTATATCCCTACCGCGGGTTCGAATCCCGCCCTCTCCGTCCTCTCAAAACTCCTTCATCCCATTACGAAACACGCTGGCCCACGCGTGAATTTTTGTCAGGAGGCAATATGCTCAGGCACGCTTGGAATTTGTGGTTGGACTAAACAACAAATCCTCGGCTATTTTCGGTTCACGCCAGGAATGCCCTAGATCAGGATCTATTCTCGTATCCCGTTATTTTCTTGACGCGCCTCTCGTGCCTTCCTCCCTCAAAAGGGGTATCAAGGAAGACCCTGACCATCTCGCGAACATCGTCCACTGGTGTCTCAGCCGAGAGGGTCATTATGTTGGCATTGTTGTGTCTGCGACACATCTCCGCGTCCCGAACCGAACAGCACCTTGCCGCGAGAATGCCTCTGACCTTGTTCGCGGCTATGGACATGCCTATTCCGGTTCCGCAAACCAGGATGCCCCTCTCGCACCTCCTGGATGAAACAGCCTCCGCGGCCGCGGTCGCGAAATCCGGATAATCCGATGGCTCTGAATCCGGCGCACCGAAGTCCACGGGGTCATGGCCCAGCTCGTCCAGGAAGAGCTTTATCCTCTCTTTGAGAAAGAATCCCCTGTGGTCAGCCGCGAGAGCAACCTTCATAAGTTATCCGTTGTCGGCCCCGGATCCCGCGGGGGATGGGGCCACCCACAAGAAACCTGTCCAATCACTGATGGACATAACAGTGCCAGCCGAACCTGTCCTCGGCCTTGCCCTCTATGATGTCAAAGAAGGCCTTCTGGATCTTCTGGGTGATCGGCCCGCGCTTTCCCTGGCCAATGGTTATCCCGTCAACGGAGCGAATCGGGGTTATCTCCGCGGCCGTTCCCGTGAAGAACGCCTCGTCCGCTATGTAGAGCATTTCCCTGGGAAGAAGCTCCTCCCTGACTTCAATGCCCATCTCCTTTGCCAGGGTTATCACGCAGTTTCGGGTTATGCCGGGGAGGATCATTGATCCTATGCACGGAGTCCACAGGACACCGTCCAACACTATGAAGAGATTTTCGCCCGACCCCTCGGAAATGAGGCCAAACGGGTTCAGAGATATTCCCTCCTCGTAGCCCTCGCGGACGGCATCCATCTTGGATAACGCGCTGTTCGCGTAATTGGCCGTGCACTTGGCCATTGACGGAAAGGTGTTGGGCGCCATCCTCTGCCATGAGGAGAACTTCACATCAACTCCGTTCTCAAGCGCCTCAGGCCCCAGGTATCTTCCCCACTTCCAGGTCGCGATGAATATCTCAACGGGGCACTGGAACGGGTTGACTCCCAGGGTGTAGTAGCCCCTGTAGATAACCGGCCTTATATACCAGGCAGTTTTGTCCTCTTTGAGCTCTGGGTTCTCTGCCTCGTTCTTCCTTATGAGCTCCCTGGCTACCTCAACCAGCTGGTCGGCCGTGTATGGGACCTCCATCCTGTATATCTTGGCAGACCTGAGAATGCGCTTGAAATGGTCCTGCGCCCTGAAGATGGAGGGGCCCTTTGGGGTCATGTATGCCCTGATGCCCTCAAAGACGCCTGTGCCATAGTGAAGCGCGTGGGTTAGGACATGGACTTTGGCCTCGTCCCAGGGGACGAACTCACCGTTCATCCATATATAAGTTGTTGCGGGAATTGCGCTGGGTTTTGTTGACTCCGACATGTTACCTCCTCAAAGGGAGAACTAATTATAAACCGGCCGGATAGGGCCGGGCAACTTGAAAATGGCGCGACGCACGCGCTATATTATCTTGATGGATATGCTGTCGGCTATTGCTAATTGGAGGAGCATAAGACGCTTTAAGGCGGATCCTGTTCCAGAAGAAGTCCTCCTGAGGATACTGGAAGCAGGCCGAAGGGCACCGAGCTGGGAGAACCTTCAACCCTGGCGTTTCATCGTGATAACGGCCCCTGATGTCAAAGAGAGGCTCTGCGCGCTCGCGTTCAAACAGAAAGCCCTTCTCAAAGCGCCCGTGGTCATAGCCTGTTGCGGTGATAAATCAGCCTGGGAACGCGATTCACAGCGAAAATCCCTTCACGAGCTC
>CBFGJU010000277.1:0-1875 GCA_965649155.1 Caldifarciminota bacterium
AATGAGCGAGGACTACATCTGGGCAATTGAGGAGGGCGCGACAGAGGTGAGGCTGGGAAGAGCGGTTTTCGGGCCGAGGAAATAAGCTATATTTCTAGAGATATATCGGTCCAACCCCTCATGATCCAGCCAGAGGATATGAAGTTCACCCCTGCTTCAGCAAAAGCCCTGGCGTTTTCGGGGGTTATGCCTCCGGAGGCCTCAATCTTTATCCAGCCGTCAGTGAAGCGGACGGCCTTCGCGGCCATGTCCGGGGTGAAATTGTCAAGCATTATGATGTCCGGCTGGGCCAGGAACGCTTCCTCAAGTTGTTCCCAGGACTGAACCTCAACCTCCACCAGGCGCATTGGCCAGGCTCTCCTGGCCAGCTCAACAGCCTTTCTTATGCCACCGGCGGCTATGATGTGGTTGTCTTTTATGAGAAGCATATCCTCCAGGTTCATCCTGTGGTTCCGTCCTCCGGCGGCGCGAACAGCGTATTTCTGAAATTCACGGAGTCCCGGAAGGGTTTTCCTGGTGTCAAGAACAACGCACGGGGTTCCCTCAACGGCCTTCGCGAGCTCGCGCGTCCTGGTCGCGGTGCCGCAGGTTATGGCAAGGAGATTAAGCGCGGTTCGCTCCGCGGAGAGCAAAGCCCTCGTCTCGGCCTCAACCCAGCCTATTTCTCCCACGCCGAATTCAGCGCCCTCTGGCACTGCGGGTTCGCCGCATGCCGCGGGGTCAAGTATCCTGAATGCCTCAAAGAAGAACCCAAAGCCGGCCATGACCCCTGGAACCCTTGCCACGACCCGTGCCCTGGTTCTCCCATCCGGAACGACAGAGGAAGAGGTTATATCAAAAAAGGCGCGGTCCTCCTCAAGGAATTCCCCTATCTCTTTTCTGAAGAATGGGTTCATTTCATTTCCCTCCTGGAACGAAAAAGGCCCTATGGAGTTGCGGGGCTAGAAAGCTCCGCCCGGACAGGCATAATGAAAACGGGTTCATGCCTCCACCGCGGCCTCTTTCTTCTCCGGCTCCTCCGGGGTCTTCTTTATTATGCCGAGCCTGTCTATGATGCAGGCTGTCGGACAGGATTCAATCACGGCCTGTGCGTTCGCGTCCACAGCATCCGGGTTCTCTATCACCGCGAGGAAGTTGTCCATGCGCATAGCACCCTCTGGCGCGGCCTTCACGCACTTGGTGCAAGCTATGCATGAAACCTTGCAAACCTTCCGAGCAACAGCTCCTTTGTCGTGGTTGACGCAACGGACCAGAACCCTCTGGGTTTTCGGGACCAACTGCATTATCCCCCTGGGGCATGCCTCAACGCACTTCCCGCAGGCCGTGCACTTCTCTTCAATGACAACGGGCAGGCCATTGTCTCCCATATACATAGCGTCAAACGGGCAAGCGTCAACGCAGTCTCCCAATCCGAGGCAACCGTAGGTGCAAGCCTTGTGGCCGCCGGTCACCAGGTGTTCTTCCCGGCAACTGGCCGCGCCTATGTAGTTCGCCCTGTCCTCGGCCAGCTCGGGAGTCCCGCCGCAGAGAACAACGGCAACCCTCGGCACCACAGCGGCCGCCTCAACGCCGAGTATGGCCGCTATGCGTTCTAGCGAATCCTGGCCCCCCGGAGCGCAGAGATCTATGGGAACCTTGCCGCCTTTCTTAACTATGGCCTCAGCGTATTGCCTGCAACCGGGGTAGCCGCAACCGCCGCAGTTCGCGCCCGGCAGTGCGTTATTGATCTCGTCTATACGGGGGTCTTCCTTCACAGCGAGCCTGGTGTAAGCCACGAAGAGAAAGGTAGCGAAAAACAAGGCCATGATGCCCATGCCAATCAAAGAGACAACAAGCGTGTTCATCGGGACAAATTATAAACCCCCCGCGCGCTCC
>CBFGJU010000278.1:0-1867 GCA_965649155.1 Caldifarciminota bacterium
AGATACAACCGCGGCGCAACCCGAAACAAGCCTCGCGATTGCCGACACCACTGGCCAGGCGCTTCCGTTGGACACGACCGTCGCGACGACAGGGCCTTTCATGGCAATGGTCGGCACCATAGGGGGCGACATAGCCGTCCTTGAGGACAATGTTGACTCCGTGAACCGAATGCTCGCGAGGGACGACATCAAGGCCCTCATCCCTGCCGGCTATGCCTTTGTCTGGGGAAGAACCGAGGAAACCGGAACCGAAAAGTTCAGGCGACTTTATCTGGTGAAGGCCGAGGCCGAGATAACCGGAGCGTATGTGACGGATTCAAAGGTCACGGTTGGCGGCGGCAATGACCCGCAGATAGCGAACAAGCCCGTGGTTATCCTGGGTTTCAACCGGCAGGGCGCGGCCCGGTTCGCTCAGATAACGGGCAGGAATGTCGGGAAGAGGCTAGCAATAATCCTTGATGGGACGGTCTATTCCGCGCCCGTGATAAGGGAGAGGATATCCGGAGGCTCCGCGCAGATAACCGGAATGGGGACAATGGAAGAAGCAAAGGAGCTCTCGGTTGTTCTCAAGGCTGGCGCTTTGCCGGCACCGGTCAACATCGTTGAGGAACGCTCGGTCGGGCCAACCCTGGGCGGTGACTCAATCAAAGGCGGCATGATAGCCCTCCTGGTGGGTTTCCTGGTGGTCGTGCTGTTCATGGCAATCTACTACAGGGTCGGGGGCCTCATTGCTGACATGGCCCTGCTTATCAACCTATTGCTCATAGTTGCTATTCTGGCTCTCTTCCACGCGACCCTGACCTTCCCCGGCATGGCTGGCCTCATCCTGACCGTCGGCATGGCAGTGGACGCGAATGTGCTGATCTTTGAGCGAATGCGAGAGGAGCTCCGAGCGGGCAAGGGAGCGCGAGCCGCGGTTGAGGCTGGATACAGGAGATCAACCATAACCATCCTGGACTCCAACCTGACCACCATAATCGCCGCCCTGGTTCTCATGAGATTCGGAACCGGGCCCATAAAGGGCTTCGCTGTCGTGCTGACCATTGGCATAATAGCGTCCTTCTTCACCGCGGTGTTCGTGACCAGGATAATATTTGACTACATGACCGTGGTGCGCGAGTCCAAAAAGCTCCCCATATAGGAGGTAAAAATGAGATTCATAAGCTTTTTCCCCTCCGAACCCAGGATCAACTTCATGGGCACGAGGCTCTGGACATACATCATCTCCGGGACGCTCTTCGTTTTATCTGTGGTCCTTTTTCTGATAAGGGGCCTGAACCTGGGCATTGATTTCACCGGCGGAACCCTCCTGCAGGTGCATGTTGAAAAGGGCGCCTCCATATCACAGATGCGGGCCGCCGCGGCGTCTGCCGGCCTTGCAAAGGCTGAGATACAGACCTTTGGAGAGGCAAACGAGTTCGTGGTTAAATACCAGGAGAACAGGGAACCAGAGGAAGTAGTCAAGGCCATGGAGGCATCCCTTGGTTCACCTGTAAGGATAGACAGGAACGAGCAGGTTGGCCCAAGGATAGGTGCGGAGCTGAGGGAACAGGCCCTCATCGCGTTGGGAATAGGGCTTCTCCTCATGCTGGTCTACATCTGGATAAGGTTCAACTTCTGGTTTGGCCTCGCGGCCATTCTCGCGCTGTTCCACGATATAGTGATAACCATGGGCATATACACCCTCCTGGGCTTTGAGGTAACGAGCGCTACCGTCGCCGCGGTTCTTACCATCGTTGGATATTCAATCAACGACTCAATAGTAATCTCGGACCGGATAAGGGAAATGCTGAAGGGCGAGGAAAAGGAGCGCCTGGATTACAAGAGAAAGTTCGCTATTTTCAACCAGGCTGTCAACGCGACCCTT
>CBFGJU010000279.1:0-1857 GCA_965649155.1 Caldifarciminota bacterium
GGAGAAACCTGGATTTCCTCCTCAAAGAATCCTCCGGGCTTTACCGATATAGCGCGCGGGAAGCAGAGGCGGGGCTCCTCAGGCTTGAGGGAAAGCTTGAGCTTTCGGCAAAGCTCTACCTGGAGTTAACCAGTAACTTTCTCAGGTTCTCCTCCCCATACGCTGGAGTAACCTGCGCGAGGGCACTTGAGATAACAAGACTGAGGGGACTTGAGCCTCCTCCTTTGGACATCATAAGAAAGTGTCTAAGCTTAGCCAGGAAAGGCTCGCGGGGCGAGCAAGCCGCGGCAAGAGAAATAGAGGCTCTTTTGGAACCCGACGATGCGTCTGCCGCGGCGGGGACCCTTGAAGCCGCTGAGGCCTACAAGGGGGCGTCCCTGCCCCTGGAAAGCTTTACGGCCGGGCTCACAGCCGCTTATCTGGCCTGGGTTTCTGATGCCCCGATATTCCCGAAAGCTCTAAGATTCCTCGGCCCCCTGGCTCCCCTTTACCCCGGGATGAAGCATGACCCTATTTGTGGTGATTTCATGAAAAGGGCCGAACCACTCATGGAGGCCTATGCCTCGGATAGCAGTAGGGCAAGGATAAGGGCCTGGCTTATTGAAGGGCCCAGGATCTTCGTTGGAGAAAAGGAACTTCGGATTGAGGATTGGTATAACAAAAAGGCCGCGAGGGCGTTTCTTTATCTCCTCCTCTCGCCAAGGCACAGGATACACGCGGACCACCTCTTTTATCTCCTCTGGCCCAGGAGAAAATTCGTCGGGAAGAACAGGGAACTGCTTTATGTGGCCATTTACAACATACGCAAAGCAATTGGAGACCCCGCTGTTTTGGCGAAACGGAGAGACTATTATCAACTTGAGGATGTCTGGACAGACCTATGTGAGCTGGAGGAGCTCATCAGGCTTGCGGATGCAGAGGACGACGAGCACGAGAGGTCTATCCTGCTCACAACGGCAAGGAAGCTTGCTGATGGTGAATTGCTTCCGGACATGATAGATGACAGGTATGTTGAGGAATATAGGGCACATTACAGGCGTTTAAAGGAAAGACTCTCTAGTTTGTCCGACCACGGTCCATAGCTTTATGCTATTGACAAACGGAGCCTGATCATGAATTTAATTCTGACTGCACTCATAGGAATAGGCGTTCCAGGCATGCCAAAGGGCGACCCGGAGGACATAAACAAGTTCCTGTCCAAGGTGGACACAGCGACCCACGAGGCAAAGGGTCTCGTCTCAGGAACCCTGGAGAACCTGATGATAACGGGCCAGGCCCTCCTGAGCCTGGACAACCTCGCGACTGACCAGCGCGAGGCCCTGACCGCGGAGAACGCGAAAGTCTCCTCGTGCCTTGAGCGCCTCAGGGGCGTGGACATAGGCGACCCCGATTCCCTGGTCGCGGCCATAAAGGACGCGAAGGCAATTGGAGCGGAATATCTGGGCCTGATAACCGCGAACCTGACGACCGAGGGCGCGGCACAGGCCATATCAGACAAGCGCACGGCTGTGGAGGCTTTCATATCAGAGGCGACCGCGAAGGCCGGAACCGTGGCCAGCAAGGCCCAGGAGGCAGTCCAGCTCGCGCCCGCGGCCGCGAAGTCCAAGGGCCTCGGAGCGACAAAGGGCATGAGCTTCGCCACCATCGGCGGCAAGACCATAGATGAGTCCGGGATAAACAAAGCCGTTGACAAAGGCGCTGGTTTTGCCAAGGATGTAGCAAGCCTGACAAAGGAGGCCGGAGACCTCCTGAAGGCTTACGGGGAGGCGCTGAGAGGGTTGAAATAGGGATCTGGAGAGGATTTCCGATTCATACTCGATCTGGGTTCTGATACCCCGCCGATCCGTTAAAGAACAT
>CBFGJU010000280.1:0-1853 GCA_965649155.1 Caldifarciminota bacterium
TAGTGCCCACGGAGCTTTTGGTATCAGATTGCTTTTGGCGGGCGCAAGCTCAGCAACGAGCACATAGCCGAAGGCCTTGAGCAGGACGAGGCCCGGCTTGAGCGGCCGGATTCGCCTGGCGTGATATACGGGGTCAGGGCCTTTTCCGAGGCTCTGGGCCTTACTGGTTATGTGGACGCGGTGATGACCGAGGGCGATGAAATAATTCCGGTTGACTACAAGAAGGGCAAGAAAAAGGAATCCGAACCAGACAGGCTTGTTCTCTGCGCGCTGGCCATGTGCATAGAGGAGGCAACCGGACAGCCCGTCCGGCGCGGTTATCTCTATTACACGGGTTCCCGGAACCAGGTTGAGGTTGTTTTCACGGACGAGCTCAGGGCAAGGGTCAGGGAGATAACACGGATGGCATGGGAGGTCCTGGAGTCGGGCCAGCCCCCTGAGCCCGTCGCCGACGCGCGTTGCCATGGGTGCAGTTTTGAGCCCTATTGCATTCCGGATTACCTCAGGGCTATGGCAGAACATAGGCCCGGGGTCTTGCCTGATCTGGCGTTTGGCCGGGTCCTCTATGTTGACGAGCCAGGCGCTTATGTCCGAAAGAAGGGCCAGGAGATACAGATAACCTTGAACGGCGAAACCCTTGGGAGGTTTCCGGCTGACTCGTTTGAACAGGTCATTCTGGTTGGCAATGTGAACGCGTCCTCGTCTGCCATGCGGTTTTTCATGCGGGAGGGCATTGACCTGGTTTTCATGTCCGCCCACGGCAGGTTCCAGGGCCGTTTGCAGGCGCAAAGCCCCAGGAACATCATGCTCCGGATAGCGCAGTTCCAGAGGTGGAAAGACGAGGCCTTTGCAATGGGGATGTGCAGGGCTTTTGTCCTCGGCAAGGTCCGCAACATGCGAACCCTCCTCCAGAGGCAGTTCCGAAAGCTGGGCCTCGCGGTCCTGAAGGAGGCTGACGACGCGATGGCGTTCGCCACAAGGCTGGCCGAGCGGGCCGAGAGCAAGCAGTTGCTCCTTGGCATAGAAGGGACCGCGACAGCGGCCTACTTCAAGGGCCTCGCAGAGCTGTTTTCCCTTGAGGGTTTTGAGTTCCCGACCAGAACCAGGCGCCCTCCCCTCGATCCAGCAAACGCGCTCCTGTCATTCCTGTACTACCTCCTGGCAAAGGACGCGGAATCTGCCCTCCTTGCCGCTGGCCTTGATCCTTATCTCGGGTTCTATCACTCCCTGAAATACGGGAGGCCCGCGCTGGCCCTTGATCTCATGGAAGAGTTCAGACCAGTGATCGCGGATTCAGTGGCCCTGACCCTCATAAGAAAGCGGATCCTTGCCCCCGATGACTTCAAATGCACGCTCGGCGTCTGGGAGATAAAGGACCCGGCGCGGAAGAAGGTCTACCGGGCCTACGAGGAGCGGCTCAACAGCGTCGCGGAACACCCTGTCCTGGGCAGGAAATACTCTATGAGGCGGATCATAGAGGCTCAGGCGAGGCTCATGGCAAAGGTAATAGAAGGGGATTGGCCCCGTTATGAACCCTACAAGATAAGATGACAGGACTGGTTCACTTCGTTCTCGGTTATGACATCCAGGACGATGATCGCAGGAACGCGCTCTTCAAGGCCCTGGGAAGGTTCGGATACCGGGTGCAGTTCAGCGTGGTTGAGGGGAGGCTTACGCCCACGGAGTTCGTGAAGCTCAGATACACGGTCAAGCGCCTCATCAACCCAAAGGAGGACAGGGTTCTCATAGTGATCCTCTGCGAGAACTGCCGAAAGAAGATAATCCGCATGGGAACCCAATCAGATCTGCCTGACCAGGACATCGTGATCATATAGTCAGCGAGAACAGCTTTG
>CBFGJU010000281.1:0-1839 GCA_965649155.1 Caldifarciminota bacterium
CCGATCGGATCCCCCGGCCGTCAGCCACCACCCCATCTCCCACAACGCGCCCCGGCACCCGCCCTTGCAGGTCTCGTAGAACTGGCAACCCAAGCACATTTTCGGCACGGGGGCCATGAAATCCTTTATCCGTCCTGAGCCGAGGAGCTGGTCAAGCGGGGTCTCAAGTATGTTGCCGATTATCAGGGAGGAGTGGTTGCAGGGCCGGAGGTTCCCCAGCCAATCTATTGCTATGAGATCGCCGCCAGCGTTGCAATAGCCGACCCTTACCCTGCCGTAGTCCGCGAACCCAAGGACGCACGGCGGCACTGGAACGCCGCAGGTTATCGTGAGATCGGGGTTCTCATCCGCGAACTCCATGAGGGTCTTCATCGCTGATCTGAGGTCTTCCTTTGATGGGCCAAGCTCCCGCCAGTGCCGGAGTCCCTCGCCTCCGGGGTTGAACCTGGTGAACATCGCACCTCGCGCGCCCAGGGATTTTGCGAACTCAAGGGTTTCCCGAAGAAGGGGAATGTTTGCCCTTGTGCCAACTATGCCGACCATGGCCTCGCCACCGACATCAGCAACCGTCCTGACAGCATCCGCCGCGCCGCGGAAGGTTCTCGCCCTCTGAAGGGAATCGTGCAACTCCTCCCTGGCGGAAAGCAGTGTTATTTCAACAGGCCTGATGCCGAGGCGCTTCAGGTTCTTCGCGAAAGACCTCTTCATGAGCGCGCCGTTGGTCACCAAATTCACGGACTTACCGGAGAGCCGGGCCATCGCGCCCATCTCAAGCAGGAGGTCTCCCAGAAGCAGGGGTTCGCCACCGGTAAGGCTCAGGATCGTGACCCGGTCGCTCCTCAGGATTGCCTCAAGGACACGAACGAGGTCTCTTTCATCCGGTTCGGCTACCGGATAATCCGGGTGCGCCTTCCAGACATTGTAACAATAAAAACAGTTGGCGTTGCACCGAGGCGTCAACTCAAAAGCGGCCGCGAGAACGGGCTTTCTGCTTTCATCCGGGGCCACGGGTGATATTCCTCCAATCCGAAACAGGGATCGTTGTCATTGAAGTTTCGTTATTTCTCGGTCACCTCAAGGCGACCCTCCTGGGGCTTGCCGCCTTCTGGCCCGCTGTATCCGATTATTGCAAACGGGTAACTGCCTGGGATGAGCTCTGGCAGGTCAAACAGGCAATAAACATTCTCCGAATACGAGTCAAAAGACCCGTCAGCAGGCAGGAGCTCAAGCGCGAAGGTGTCCGATTCGCCGGATGGATTAGCCATGAAAAAGAACTTCCCTCCGGTGATCACACGGCCTCCGATGTTGACCAGAACAGCGGACACGAATATCTTTTTGGCTCCTTTGGTCGGGTTGGGCATGACAGAGAACTTTATCACCTCTGGCTGGATGGGGGGTGGGGGTGAGTAGCAGATCGGCATTGGAGGATCATTGGGCTTAAACCCGACGAGCAAGGAAGCGGCAAGGCCCGCCAGGAAAAAGGCGAAACCCCTGGGAATCAGGCCGCGCCTGGCTCCTGCCAACAGGGCATTCCCGATGCCCATCAGGAAATTCTTTCCCATGGGAGCCATATGCTCATATTATAACCGGCGCGCTGAAGAGGATCAAGCATTATAACCAATTTTCTGTGCAAAACCCTTCCCAGGCAGGACTTCCCAGGCGGGACTTTCTAGGCGGGACTTTCTAGGCGGGACTTTCTAGTCCCGCAGGAAGGCATTGCGCGCGGGTTGGAAAACCCGCGCTGGGAACAGGGATAAAACATGGGGGGTTAGAAAACTAGCGGGATATGAAGGAGGGTCATCAGCAGGGTTTTCACGGGTATCCGCCAGGGTGGACGAG
>CBFGJU010000282.1:0-1815 GCA_965649155.1 Caldifarciminota bacterium
ACTGGCCCTACCCGTGAGTTTCATGCTCCTACCAATGACCAGGGCAATCCTGAGAAAATTTATGAGTTGGGTCGGCATCTGGCAAAAGAACGCGTGCTTGCTATCTGACGAAAAGGATGTTCCACGGCTCAAGAAGGCTGTTGAGGGAGACAAGGCGCTTGGCTATCGTGTTGTAAAGATAATGAATTCCTGGAAGCCGGAGGAGGGGTTCAATGGCGCCAAAGCGCTCATAGTCCAGATGGAACATTTCGGCGGCAAGACCTTGAACGAGATACTTGAGCACGCTGAGAGGGCCGGCATACCTGAAGTCCTGGTAGCACCTGACCTGGCGAACATGAAGCTGAGCAGTGTGACCCTTGAAAACCTGGAGAGCCAGGTATTCCTCAAGCACGATGAGGGACTCCTGATGCCAGGCAAGAGAACCCTTAAGAGGATAACGGACGCGATGTTGGCAACCCTGTTCCTCATACTCACACTTCCGCTTTACCCAATTATAGCGATTCTCATAAAGATAGATTCCCGCGGCCCGGTCATCTTCAGAAACAAGCGAATAGGCAAGGATGGCCTGGAGTTCATCTGCTACAAGTTCAGGACCATGTATCAGGATGCTGACGAGCGCCTGGAAAAGCACCTGAGCGCGAGCGAGACCGCCAGGCAGGAATGGCTGGAATATTCAAAGATAACCAATGATCCGCGGATAACCAGGGTAGGCAAGTTCCTGAGAAAATTCAGCCTTGATGAATTGCCCCAGTTCCTCAATGTTCTCAGGGGAGAGATGAGTTTGGTCGGGCCCAGGCCATACATGGCGTGGGAGGTAGCGAGGATGACTGACCCCGCGAACACGATACTCAAGGTCAAGCCGGGCATAACGGGCCTCTGGCAGGTCTCCGGAAGGAACGAGATAGACTTCAAGAACCGACTACTCCTTGATGAGTATTATGTCAGGAACTGGTCGCTGTGGATGGACACGGTGATAATCCTGAAGACATTCAAGGCGGTCATCCTGGCAAGGGGCGCGTATTAGGTTTGCCGGATAACTCAGCGCGGCAACTTTACCCCCTTAGTGGACATGGCTTATAATTTGTTCCTATGAAAAAGGCGATCTTTACACTCGTGCCATTGCTGGTTTTTGTCTCATGTGAGACAGGGGAGGAGGGGCCCTCCGGCGATCCAATGCCCCTTGCCCTTGGCAATTACTGGCTCTACGAGGCCGAAGGCCCGGATAGCTCCTATCATGTTCTGGATACACTGGCTGATACCCTGAATTTCTCCGGTTATCCCGCCTACCTTCTTTGGCACCGAACCCCGGACGGGACAGATACAGTATTCGCTTATTACGACAGCGATGGCTATCTGGTTTGGGCGGATGTGGGCGTATCTGATACCCTGATAACCAGGATGGCGAAGAAAAACATGGCCCCCGGAGACACATGGAGCATAGGGCCAGGCTCGCCGGTTATCATGCGGGTTGGAGAATCTGAGACCCTTCACCTGGCCGCGGGCGATTTTGAAGCCCTTCCGGTCATAATGAGTAGCGGAAACGATACCATGGCGATTCACTGGTTTTCACCAGGAAACGGACGGGTTCAGCACAAGGATTTCGGGGGCTTCTATCACAGGCTGGTAGAATATCATCTGGATTGAAGGAGGTACGGGCATGATAGGGATCATTGACATCCTGCTTTTCACGACCCTCACATTTACCAGACACGCGGTAGGTTCGCTTTCCTACACCCACGATGTGAGCGCGGCTGACCTGGATGGAGATGGGGATGTAGACATCGTTGGCGCTGGCCGAAACAGCAACGTTTTGGT
>CBFGJU010000283.1:0-1789 GCA_965649155.1 Caldifarciminota bacterium
TCATATATTGCCAGGTAGGACTGAGCGGGTTTCGGGAGCTCCAAGACCAGGACCCCGGCCTCCTGTCTCAGCGCGAGCTCCGATGCTCCGGGCTTGATACCCTCGTCAACCCTCTCGTAGAGGGGACAGTTGGTATATTTGACCCAGACCTCACCGATGGTTGATATCTCAACCTTCTCCGTATCTGGCCTGAACGCGAGCTTATACTGGAAGTATTTTACGCAGGGAGTTCCCAGGAGCGTTGAGTCATGAGCACTCTTGGGGAGCTGGGCAGGGCCAAGCCATGCCATTGTTGTGCATTCGGCCATCGTGTTCCCGTATCTCCAGTAAAGTAGCACGGATGTGTCGTTGGGGATGCAGGTCTCTGCCCTCCACCCGAAATAGGATATAGAGCCGCCGGTGTCCGGATCCGGATGCAGTTGGAGCACCGAGGATGTCAGCTCTCCAAGGGGCGGATACTGGAACGCCATTCGGTTCTCAAACACGACATGCTCTCCCCTCCGTGTTGCCAGGACATCTATGTCAGGGGTGCAGGAGATCTGGTCAAGGTCATCCGGATAGACCCAGTGGGAATTAGCGAAGTTGTCTATGAAGTATTCGGTGAAGCTCGGCCACGGTTGAGGTAAGGGTTCCTGCCTGAAGTAGCCTATGAAATCATGCGATCCCACGATGTCTGGCATGCCGTCCAGGTCCATGTCCCTGGCTATACTGCCGTCGGTGTAGCCCGCTGAGTTGGCAGTGAGGTTGTAGTGGATGAAGTTTATCCCGTCCCCGGTGTTTATGAGTCCGCGAAAGTTCCAGGCCAGGGCCTCCATGCCTATAGTTATGTCCAGGATGCCGTCGCCGTTCAGGTCGTTCAACCACATGCCGTCGGCCTTGCCTCCCAGGTTATAGACCGCGTAATGGGTGAAGAATCCGGAGCCATCGTTTATGTAAGTGTGGACCCAGTTGTCTCCTGGGGTTCCGCTCGTGACCATGTCCAGGTCCCCGTCCTTGTCAAGGTCTCCTATTGCCAGCCTCCAGATGTCTTTATCGGAGCTGTAGACCAGCTCTTCCGTGAAAATACCTGGCCCCTGGTTCCGGTAAAGGTAAACCCTGCCAGGGTTGAACTGGAGGGCCACGAAGTCCTTGTCTCCGTCGCCGTCCATGTCGCCGGAGAAGGCTCTGCAACGGGAACCAGTGCTTATCTGGCCGACCGTCCAGACCAGGCCTCCACCGTCGTTCCGGCAGTAGTAAAGCCCTCCGTTGCCGGTTGCCACGACAACATCCCCATCGCCGTCCCCGTCAAAATCATCTGCCCACACCCCGGACCGGTCGTTCATGTTGGGGAAGGTAAATATGTCGTGCCGAATAAAGACCCAGTTGTCCACGAACTCATACCACCTGGCCACTGTCCCGGAGTGAAGGATCAGGTCCTTGTCTCCATCGCCGTCAATGTCAAAAGCGGAAAACCCCTGGTAGTGCGCGTTCGGGCCGGGGTTATTGTCTATGGTTCGTCTGACCCAGCCCCCAGAGCCATACTGCCAGCCAATAGCCATCAGGCTTATTATGCCGGGGTTGGCATAGGTAACATTCCAGGATGAGCAGAAGGTGTTTCCCCAGTCCAGAACTGGCCCCACGACGCCCGGGCCGCCATACCAATCTCCCTGGACCCGGTAGGTCTGGGTTAAAAGAAGCATCATCAAAACTCCATTCATTTCACGCCTCCATGTTTATATTGATATTATACTGGATTATCAGAAAATAATCAAGGGGGCCGAGTTCCTCACCTGACCCGCCGTCAACCCCC
>CBFGJU010000284.1:0-1180 GCA_965649155.1 Caldifarciminota bacterium
ACGCTGTAACCCCTGAAAGCGTTGAATATCCTGTTCCGGCAGTCATAGGTTATGCCTGTTGACATGGTTGATGACACGAGCCTGTCCCTCGCCTGCCAGAACTCGTAGAGGGGAAAACCCTGGTAAGCAGATGATATGTTGTAGACCTTGATCCACTCCAGCCTGTAGGAAAGGGAAACCCGCCAGAGGTCTGACCAGAGCCACTGGGAATAAACAGCGTTCGCTCCCATTGAGTTCTGGTTATACTGGTATGGGTAATACCTGGTCAGGCTGTATATGGTTCCGCCGAGGGATCGGGGCTTGCCAAATAGCCAGGGTTCGGTGAAACCTATGGAGTAGTTCTGGCGGCGAGATCCCCAGTCAAGCATGAAAGAGACCTGCTGTCCCCTGCCCATGAAGTTCGGCTCGGTGACAGACGCGTTGAAAAAGAGTCCTTCAATCCCGGAGTATGAAGCGCCCGCGCCTATCTGGCCAGTTGGCTTCTCGGAAACCACGAAAACCACATCAACCCACTCCGAGTCAGGAACGGGCCTGAACTGCAGGTCAACCGCCTCAAAGTAGTTCAGGTAATAGAGGTCACGAATGGACTTTATCGCTTTCTCCCTGTTGAAATATTCTCCGGGCAAGAGGTCAAGCTCACGCCTGACGACATAATCGTATGTCCTGGTGTTTCCAGCTATTTCTATCTTGCGAACCTTTACCTTCCAGTTCTCGCTGATGACGAATTTAACCTCAACAACGCTGTCAACCGAGTGTTCCTCTGGCACAACCTGGGCATAGATATATCCGGAGTCCGCATATATGCCCGCGATGTTGGCGACAGCCATGTCCAGCCTTGACTTGTTGTAATCCTGGTCAGAATACGGGGTTCTCCAGAACAGGTTGTATTTAAGACGCTCTGTCCACCCCCTGCTCCTGGTCAGGCCCGCGACCTTCATCAGCGTGGAATCCGGGAACACACTGTTGCCTTCAAAGCTCAGGTTCCCGAACCGGTAGCGCGGGCCTTCATTCACATATACGATGAGCCTCATCAGGCCTTCTTTCATGTATTCAGTCCTGAAGGAGTCAACCCTGGCCTTCGGGTAGCCGTGGTCCTTGTAGAACTTCTCCAGGTTGGCCATGTCCTCGTACCACTTGTCCTCGTTGAACTTGCCCTGCCGGAACATCCTGCGCCACCAGT
>CBFGJU010000284.1:1190-1788 GCA_965649155.1 Caldifarciminota bacterium
TTGTTCCCCTCTATCTCTATCTTGCCTATCTTGTATTTCTCTCCCTCATCAACGATTATCCTTACCTTGACCTCGCCGTTCTCGTCAGGATCGAGAACCTGGACCTCAACATTTGCTTTCAGGTAGCCCTTGTCCCGGTATATCTTCTCCACGGTGGTCTTTATCGCGAAGAGCCTGTATCTGGTAGCGCCCTTGAGCTTGTGGACTTTCAGGCTGTCCTCCAACTGCTTGGTCTTTACCTTGCGGACGAACTTGAACTCCCAGCCGGATATCCTGGGCGCCTGGTCAAGCTCCAGCCTGAGGTTGAGCTGGCCCTGGCCAACGACCGTGCCGTATATCCTGACATCGTCATACAGGCCAGTTGAAAACATCCTGATGACCGCGCTGTCAATGTTGTCATAGCGGACCTGGTCGCCGACCTTTATGCCGAGCTGAGACATGACCTCGGTCTCCGAGAGTCCGTATTTCAGGGTTGGCAGGTCAATCTTCCCGACCGTATAAACCTGCGCCAATATAGCCAGAGTTATCAAGATGAACCTCCACTAGGGCTAAATTCTAAAGCTCGCGTTGGGCCGGGCGCACTGATCGTGCGCCTGCC
>CBFGJU010000285.1:0-1786 GCA_965649155.1 Caldifarciminota bacterium
CTCAGATACACCTTTTCTATGAGGTGCCATGTGCCTGCCCCGGACTCGATCAGAGCGAGGCCCTTCTTTTTCAACGCGGCCCTTGTCATTCCAGAGAAACGCTTTATCCTCTCCTCCTCAACGAGGTCGGTTATGTCCCTCGCGTAAAAGAAGTCGTTGGCGCCGGTTGTGAAGCCGCGCCTTATCCTGGCTATCTCGCCCAGCTGAACGAGCCTGCCCCTTGCTTTCTCCATTATCCTGAAATAGACCATCGGAGCGCGGAGATATTTGCCCCATTTTGCTCCTATGAAATTGCCTTCGGGATCCGTGGCCTCCGCGAGGAGATCGGATTGCTTAACGGCAAAAATCCTGTAGAACCTGTTTTCGGAGAAACCCGGAGCCCGGTGAGCCTCAATCTCGTCAACGAAGCCCTTCGGAGTATATCTCTCCCAGAGCTCGTCAAGACGAACCTTCAGATTGACGAATCTCACCAGGTTATCGCGGTTATCCTCGTTCTTTTTCTTTTCGGCAAGGGTTATGCAGGTATTGACATCCGCGGCCCCAAACCAGCGCTCAACCTCCGAGTCAATTATCGCGTCCAGCCTGAAATGCTTGAGAAACATCTCCTGCAATGCCTTGCCGTAATCAACATCAAGCCAGCTGTCTGCCGTGATGAAACCGAGTCTGCCGCCTGGTTTGTTGTCGTTCCCGTTCTTGAGCAGTGCGGCCGCGTGCATGAAGAAATAAACATACAGGGACGCCCTCTTGCTTATGGAGATTCCCGGCCATTCCTTCCTGCATACCTCGTATGCCCTGGCCTTTAGTCCGGCCGAAACATCCTCCATCTCCTCTTGCCTGGTATAGGGCGGATTGCTTACCACGGCATCCTGTTTCGGAAGCGCAACCTCTTCCTCGCGGCCGTCGGGGTTCCTCACCGGAACGGTCGCGCCCGCGTCCAACAGAAAGAAATCGCGGCTTATCACCCTGGGATAATTGGATTCCATGCGCAGTTCCTGGATGACCATGTTGAGGGTGGTCAGGTGCGCGGGATAAGGGGCTATCTCGCAACTCCATATGTGCTGAAGGAGATCAAGATGAGACTGCGAGTGAACAAGCTCCTTTTTGCGGCGATAGGCCCGGACCGAGAATGTCCCTGAGCCAGACCCAGCGTCCAGAACATCATCATAACCCCCTCTTATGCAATACGCGCAGATCAGATCCGCTATGTCCGGCCTGGTGAAATATTGGCCCATCTGGTGACGCCTGTCCTCCTCAATTAGGTCTTCAAATATCTTGCCGATGATGTCGTGGGGAATCTCGGAAAAATCATACTGGGTTATCTCGGAGATAAGCTCATCAAGGAATTCGCGACAGGGCGACAATTTGAAGGGAAACATGTCTATGAATGAAGGATGTTCTCCCAGAAGGGTCTGGTAGTCTATCCTGTTTATCACGGGATAAAGGTAGTCGTTCCAGAGGTATTCCATGAGCTTTGTGGAAGGAAGGGCCGCGGAAGGCATGACCAATCTCAACAGCTCTTTGTGCTCCCCTTTGGTCTTGAGCGCGTGATAAAACACCAGCTTTGTCATCAGGAGCAAAAGGGCCAATCTGGTTATCCTCTCGGTCTCCTCCTGAAGGGTTTCGGGAGAACCTGTCCACTTCCAGCCCTGTTCTTCCTGGACATATCGCTCAAGCTCTTGTCTGAAAACGCTGTTGTTCTTGTATATTTCCACAGCTTCAGCTGTCATGACATCCGAGTATCGGAGAATAAGGGCGTTCAGCCGGTCAATGAAGCGCCTGTCAAGGG
>CBFGJU010000286.1:0-1772 GCA_965649155.1 Caldifarciminota bacterium
GTTTCCGGCCGTTTGCTGGGTTGGAAACTCTTCTGACGAGACCCTCGGTTCCGCCTGTGGGGGATTTTGGCCAGGAAACAGCTTCTATATTAGCTCTCTGTTCTGGCCAGGCTTTCTAGCCTGGGGCTCAGAGACAATGCCTTTAAGAGGCCAAAGGGCAGGCACAGGGGCCTTTCCCTGCATGTAAAACCATTATTGAGCCTGTCCCGAAACATTGTCCGGGGCGCGAGGGAACTCGCGCGCTTGAAAATCACCGGCCTCCTGGATTATAATTTGGGCCTCGCGGCCGGATGCAAGTGGAGATCTATTTTGAAGGTTTGGTGCAGGGCGTAAATTTTCGTTATCACACGCAGAGGACCGCGAGAAGCCTGGGCCTTGTTGGCTTTGTCAGGAACCTCCCTGACGGTCGCGTCCACGCGGTCGTCCAGGGGCCGGAGGATGCCCTCCGGCGTTTCCTTGAGTGGGCTCGCGAAGGCCCACCGCTGGCCCGGGTGGACAGGATGGATGTCCGGGAACTCCCAGATGAAGGGGGCGGGTTTCCGGACTTTGAGATAAGATAAGGATAGCCCCCGTAGCTCAGAAGGATAGAGCGACGGTTTCCTAAACCGTAGGCCACAGGTTCGAATCCTGTCGGGGGTGCTTTGGGGAGGCTGTGGGGGATGTGAGCTGGCCAACCTTGAATGGCCGCGAGGTTTGGACAATAAAGGGCTGTAGCTCAACTGGCCAGAGCACCGGATTCCAAATCCGGCGGTTGGGGGTTCAACTCCCTCCAGCCCTGTTTGAGTGGACATGAGGAGAGCTTATGAGAGTTAAAGTTGCCCTGGTTTGCCAGGAGTGCAAGCGCAGGAACTATCTTGCCACCCGGCACCGGGATAAGAAACAGAAGCTGGAAGTGAAGAAATACTGCAAGTGGGACAAGCGTCACACCCTGCACAAGGAGGTCAAGCTTTGAAGCTTTCCAGCCTGAACCCAGCGCGGGGCGTTGAGTTCCTCCGGGATGTGGTCGCGGAGATGCGAAGGGTGACCTGGCCAACCAGACACTCCATCCTTGGAGGCACCGCGGCCGTTTTCCTGGTTTCTGGTTTCGTGACCCTTTATATCTGGGTTCTTGACCTCATATTCTCCCGTCTCCTTGCTTTCGTTCTCAGGTGAGCCATGCGGAAGTGGTATGCCTTCAGGACACAATCGGGCCGTGAGAACACGGTGAAGGGCCTTTTTGAGAAGCTCAGGGTGGAGAACGGCCTTGAGGACAGGATAATCAGCATCCTCATACCCACCGAGACCATACCCAGGGTCAAGAAGGGCAAGAGGCTCCTGGAGGAAAAACCCCTGTTCAAGGGGTATGTTCTGGTTGAGATAGAGCACGGTTCCGAGGAGGATCCGGCCGTGGGCGAGGTGCTTGAGCTCCTTTCTTCAACTGGCCTGGCCCGGCCCATCCTGGCGAAGGAAAAGGACAAGAGGGAAATAAAATACACCTTCCTGACCCTCACGGACGCGGAGGTGTCAAAGATCCTGGAGACCCAGGAAAGAGAGAAAGAAAAGAAAGAGCAGGAGGTTCCATTCCTGATGGGCGAGAGGGTAAAGGTCGTTGAGGGCCCCTTTGCTGGCATGGAGGGCGAGATAAAGGAGATATTCCCCGAGAGGGGAAAGATGAAGGTTGAAATAACCTTTTTCGGCAGGGTGACATCGGTCGTTCTTGATTTCATACAGGTGGAAAGGGCGTCGGGGAGGTAGGGAGAGAAAGCTATGCCACCGAAGAAAAAGAAAGAAAT
>CBFGJU010000287.1:0-9524 GCA_965649155.1 Caldifarciminota bacterium
TTCTTTAAACCCGGTGTGCCCGACAGCATCAGGGAGGAAATAAAGAACGATATCTGGCCCAACACGAAGGACCAGATAACCTTCTATGTGGACACCATACCCCATCAGTTCACTGACTATGCCTCTGATCCCAATGGCCCCAAGCCAGGCTTTCCCTATTACTACGCGGTCACCGCTTTTGACTGGGATGAAGATAAGGTAGTGAGCCTGGAAAGCGCCAAGGATAACTACCTGAAATCATCAGACGGCGCGCCCCTGCCCACCAACATGATCACCCAGTCCTCCGGTGCTGATTGGAAGGACAAGGTAAGGGTCGTTCCCAACCCGTTTCTGGGTTCGGCTGTCTGGACGGCCACCGAGGTCGTTCAGAAGGTTGAGTTCCAGTTCCTGCCGCCGTCATGCCGGATTGACATCTTCACCCTTTCCGGAGATTGGGTCCAGACCCTTGAGCACAGGTCAGGCGTTGACGATGGCGGGGTCGGCTCCGGAACGGAGCCATGGGACCTCTTGACCCGCAACGGCCAGAGGGTTGTCTCGGGAATATACTTCTACAAGATAACCACCCCTGACGGCGACTACATGATGGGCAAGATGATGGTGCTGAGGTAAAGGAGGTTCACATGAAAAAGGCAATTTCCGCAATTCTCATCCTTTCGGGGGTCCTCGCGGCACAGCAGTTTGCCAAGGTTGCCCAGGCAGGAGCCAAGTTCCTGTCAATACCCCTCTCGCCAAGGGCAGTGGGGATGGGCGAAACCTATGTTTCGGTCGCCAACGACCCCTACACTGTCTTCGTTAACCCAGCGGGCCTGGCCAATGTGAAGACCAGGGCCGTTGCCACCACCATGCTTCCCTACTGGGTGGACACCTATGTGGGCGGCCTGGCTTTCGTTTCACCCGGAAAGGGTGGCAACTACGGCGTCTTCCTCGGCGGTCTGATGTCAACCGGCTTCCAGGAATACACCCTGGACGAAAACGGGGACATACTTGAGGGCTCTACCTTCTCCTACACGGCCATGCAGATGGGCGTCAGCTACGCCCAGTATTTCACGGACAAGTTCTCCCTGGGCCTGAACCTGAAAGGCATATATGAAGGCTACGGCCCCTATGCGTCCGCCTGGAGCTTCGCCACTGATGTCGGGACATACTACAGGACGGGTTTCCGCGACCTGACCATAGCCATGTCCATGCAGAACTTCGGCCCCGACCTCAAACCATCAGGCACCTATATCCGCTGGACATACGAGCAGGGTGCGGTAAAGGGCGACTCCTCCGCTGAGTTCGGCACCTATCCCCTGCCCCTGGTGTTCAGGGCTGGCATGTCAATGAGCCTGTGGAAAACAGAGTATCAGGGCCTCCTTCTTGCCGCGGAGATAACCCACCCTAACGACAATGTGGAGAGCTATGCCATAGGCATGGAGTATAACCTCTTCAACATGCTCTACCTGAGAGCCGGGAACAAGTTCATGTTCCAGGAAACCGAGAATGCCCCGCTGTTCGGGGGCTTCTCCGGGGGCATGGGCCTCTCGTTCTTCAGGGGAGCTGTTGACTACTCCTTCTCGGACATGGGTTCCCTGCCTGATCTGCACAGGATAGGGCTTTCCTTCAGCTTCTAAGGAGGCAAGACATGAAAAAGCTATTAACCGTTCTCCTCGCGACCGCAGGCTTCGCGGCCGCGGAGTATAATGTGGGGGACAGGATCCCGCTAGTCCTGGATCACTTCGGCATAGTCTTTGAAAGGGACACCGTGATTGACACCGCGACCGTCCTCTACAAGGGTGCGGATTGCTATGTGGCCGTGTGCTACATCAACCGTTTTGTGAGCAAGAAGACCGGCCTGGTGGACAGCTTGGTGGCGGATTCTGCCTCCGCGAACGCGACCGCGCAGGAGGTCTTTAACGACTTCCAGACAAACGGCGGCAGGAACAAGCTCCTCGCCAACTGGAGCGTTGGTGCGACGGATCTGGTTGATGTTGACGGGGATCCGAGGTTCTTCATCTTCCTGGCGCCCGTGTATCCTGGAAAACAGGGCGCACCCGACAACTACAACACTGACCCCGGCCTCTTCCCCTTCTTCGGCTACTTTGATCCGTTCAACGAGGACACCACGGACACGACCGGCCTCAGCAACGAAAAGGAGATGATTGTCCTGGACATAAGCACCGGAGGCGTCCCCGCGCCCGGCTATCCGGCCCTGACTGCATACCTTTATTCCCGGTATATAGCCTGGTGCCTGGACCACGAGGAAGAGCTCATATCCGTAACTGGCCTCGCGATGTATAACGCGTTCAAGGCTGGCTACGATGTCGTTGACGGCTTTGTCGCGGGAAGAACTCACGGAGGCCTTGAGGACAACACCAACAGGTCCCTCTACAGCTACGCCTACTACTACACCAATTCGCCGGTCGCCAGGGAACAGGACAGGGAGAGATCGCTCCTCTGGTTCCTCTGGGTCTCGGAGAAACTCCCGAACGGCGAGGACTTCATAAAGGAGCTCGCGTTCAACGATGATTATCTGGCACGCTACCAGATAACGGAAAGACTCGCGGCTGAGCTTGGTCTGAACATGCCTGATGCGCTGACCATGTTCGGACTCACCTGCGCGTTGAACCACTATGGCGTTTCCGGATACACCTTCTCATCTCTACCTGGCTACAAGATCTTCACTGGACAAAAGGCCGTCTCATCGCCGCAACGGATAAAGCAGTTCGACCAGGACATCTATGTGCCTTTCAAGAAAGCCGGCGCCCAGGCACTTGACATCTACTTCAAGGGCCAGGAAGGGAACAGGATGGTCATATCCGGCGACACGGTTCCCGGATTCAGGGTCTTCGTGTTTGATACGACGACCAAGAGCCTCACCGACTACACTGGCGAGATAGATGAGATCAACAGGGTCATCCTGCCGCAAATATCGGGAAAACACAACATATATGTAGTGAACATCAACACCTCCACCTACTACTTCTGGATAGGCCCAGCCGTGAACGACCCCGCGCCGGAGATCATAGGCCTTTACTCAATACAGAACCCATCTTTCCTGAAGGTTGCGGACATATACCTGGCCTCCAAGCACCTGCTCTACTCCGACGCGTCCCCTGGCGACACCACCCCGAAGATAATCCTGGAACCGTCTGATCCCAACTACAAGAGCGCCATCTACAAGCTCTCAACCTTCCTCACGAACGACACGGCTTTCCACGGCACGACCATGAAACGCCTCTACACCGGCCCTGTCTCCCTGGAGCTCAAGGACCAGTTCGGGAATGTTTTCTCAGGCGATGTATATGTGAAGCTATACAGGGCCATGAACAGGCTGGGTATGGATGTCAGCAATCCCCAGATTGACACACTGGGCTTAATCCACATCTACGGAGGCGGCTCATACAGCCTGCTTGGCGGGAATGTCATACTGGATATCCCGCAAGGATCCGTAGCCAACGGGACCCTGGTTCTCGTTGACAGGGCCGATGCTGAGCTCGCGCTCGCCGACGGTTCCGAGGGAACAGCTTTCCAGATAGGCGCCAGGTCAATCCCCGTGATGAAACCCTTCACAGCGAGGCTCGCGACAGATGGCCTCTCAGGCCTCTACTACAAGAACGGGGACAGATGGGAACCTGTCCAGGCATACATGAGCCCGGACCAGAGCTACTTGATCGCTCACCTGGACAAGATGGGGACATACCTGCTGGGCAGGCCAGGAGCGCCAAAAATCACGGTTCCTGAGCTCTGGGCCCCCACGGCCATCCGTGAGGGCGAGGCAAGGATCTACCTGTCCCTGCCTTCGGCCAGCAATGTCTCCTGGAGCGTATACGATGTCTCCGGAAAGCGCGTTGCCCAGCCATACGAGGGAACCCTTGACCAGGGAAGCTATGTCCTCGCTTGGAATACCTCGGGTACGCCTTCGGGGATATACTTCTACCGGATAGCGGTCAACGAGGAAACCCACCTTCGGAAGGTGGCTTTCATAGGGAGGTAGTCATGAAAAAGATAACCCTTGTTCTGCCCCTTACCCTGATAGTGAGCATGTTCTTCGGTTGCGGCAAAGGCCCGACGCCTGACGAGGCCGCTGAGATAGAAGAGCTCCTGGACACGGCCTGGGCCCGCTACAAGGCCGGGAACTACGAGTCCTCCCTTGCCACCTTTGACTCCGTGGTCGTGGTGGACGCGTTCAGGTCCGAGGCCAGGCTTGGCCAGGGTTTTTCGTCCTCCCAGCTCTCCAAATACTCTGACGCCCACGGAACCCTTTCCCTGATAGGGATCCTGGAGGCCTCAACAATTGTAAAGGACACCCTGGGCGGAGTGAATCTCACCGATGAAAACTGGGTGGATTCAGGCTATGTTGACACATCCTGGTATGGAACCTCCAAGATATGGATCTTCAACCTGCCCCCGAACACCCTGCTGTCCGTGTTCAGCTTTGATGTGCAATACAAGCCTGCAAACATCATCGGGGTAAAGGACACGAAGATCTACATCCAGCAAGACCTGCCGATAACTAGCACACCCGAAACGACCATCGTTTCCTATTCCTACGCCTACTTCCACCCCGAGGACCTGCCTGAGGTGCTCTGGTATGGTTTTGCCGGAGAGGCGCTGACCTATCTGGCGGAAAGGGGCAACTTCACGAGGGGAATATGCTACGGCCTGGCCGGCTACCTCGGTAACGCGAACCTGACCGATCCGGTTCCGGAAAGGGTGACGACCAGCCTCCAGCTGGACAACACGAAGCTGGCCTACATACTGGCATACCTGTATTACAGGCAGGGCTGGTATGCAAACGCGGTTGACATGCTGAACCAGACGGACCCGAACTTCCCCTACGCTGGCTGGAGTTTCGCCAACCAAACGGATTTCACCTGGTGCTTCAACCCGGACAACATCCCCCTCATATTGCAGAAGATAGAGGGGGGACTTTAAAATATGCGGACATAACCTTAAACCATAGGAGGTAAGAAGATGAGGTATACAGCCATAGCTCTGATGTTGGGAGGCCTGTGGGCCGCCAACGCAAACATCCACCCCAAAGCCCTGAGGCTCATCGTGGACGAGGGCAACTACGCCCCTGCCCAGACCGAGCCCGGAGACGGCATAGCACGCACAACTGCCCTGCCGGCTCCCGTTCTCACGGACTCCTCAAGGAACCAGTTCGGTATACTCTACCCATCACCCGAACCCATTGGCGTGAAGTGGGTCAACTACAACGAGTATGTTGCATTCGTCCTCAGGATGTGGGACCCAGCGTCAACAGGCTACCTGAAGATGCACTGGTCATACGACGGAGGAGCAACCTGGGACAACTACGAGAAGTTTGATGTGGATGCCGGCCTATACCAGGCAGGAAGCCGTTATCCCTGCGCGCACTGGTCTCCGGACGCTGTGCCTGATTGGCCCATATCCACATTCCCGGGCCTGGTCGCTGGGCCAGCGTGGGGATTCCTCTGCGGCGCCACGGTTGACAAGGACAACGGCGCCTATGGCGTCGCGAGCGACAACATAGGTGTGTCCTCCGCACCCGGCAGAGTCCTCCAAGACGGCAAGGTTCTCATCGCTGAGAACGATGCCACTCCGGATATCTGGCTCTCGGTCTATGATCCGGTCACCGGCCTGTGGGCCGCGGAACCCCAGCTATACATCACCGGCCACATCCTGAACTCCGTCATGTTTGACCGCTATTCCAACACCATATACCTCGGAACCCTGAACTACAGCTCAGTGGAGTTTGAGTATTTCACCGCGACCTGGGACGGGACCAACCTAAATGTCAACATGACCCCGACCGTGGTTGATATACCTGTTGACCCCGGCGCGAATGTGATCTGGCGCGGGGACTGGACCCTGAACTATCCGGACGGCGGCACAACCCCCAGGCCCTCCGTCCAGGTGACCGCCTCCGCGAGCTCCGATGCCGAGTTTGCCAAATACATCTACTACGGCGACGGCGTGAACCAGGTTATACTGCCCACGGTCTACTCATACAGCGACACCCTGCAGAACATACTCCCCGAGGGACACCAGATAGCCTCCGAGCCAAACACCGGCAATGTCCTCTCCATGTGGGCCCAGGTCAACGAGTGGCGTTCTGATCAGACCTACGGCTGGGCGAACTATGACCTCTACATCAGCGTTTCGCAGGACAACGGCGCGACCTGGTCAACTCCTGTCAACATCTCCAACGAAAACCCCAAGGTAGCCCACTTCTGCCCCAAGATACCCGAGCACTACTGGAACGGAAGGGTCTGGCTCGCCTATGGCCTTGAGATACACGACAACACGGACGCGTGGTGGGACGCGGAGACCCAACAGGATCCGCCTCTTCACGGCATGCCTTTCTACCTCTATCTGACCGTTCTGTCCAATATCGGCGTTTCCGAGAACTCCCATCCGTCCGAGACCTTCTCCTACAGGATGGTCGGCAAGAACCTGGTTCTGTCGGGTCTACCCACGAACACGAAGTCCAGCGCGACGGTCTACGATGTTGTCGGCCGTGAGATCAAGTCCGGAGAGGGCATAGGCTCTCTCAGGATAGACATGTCCGGCCTCTCCACCGGAACATACCTCTTCAGGGTTGAGGCTGGCAAGTTCAACACGACCGGCAAGGTTATCGTGACCAGATAAGGGAAAAGTTCCCGAAAACCAAAAGGGGGCCTTCTCGGCCCCCTTTTTATAATCCTAAAATTGGTATCTGGTGCCAGCTAAGATTTCAACAGTCCTCGTAGGTATTCCACGATATTCGGTATCCCTTCGCCGGTTTTCGCTGAGACGCCAAAGAACTTGAGATACGGGTTGAGGGAAAGGGCTTCACCCCTCACCCGTTCAAGGTCAAATTCCATGTGGGGAAGAAGGTCAATCTTGTTGACGATGAAAACCGAAGCCTCCCTGAAAGCGCGGGGATACTTGGCTGGCTTGTCATCTCCCTCCGGGACAGAGAGGATTACCCAGCGCTGGTGCGCGCCGAGCCGGAAAGCCGCGGGGCAGACCAGGTTCCCGACATTCTCAATAAAAAGGAGCCTCAGTCCATCCAGGGGTAGGTGGTGAAAAGCGCCATGAACCAGCCTCGCATCAAGGTGGCACGCGCCTCCGGTTGTAAGCTGAAAGGCGGGCACGCCCTTTGCTCTTATTCGTTCCGCGTCGCGGGCGGTTTCTATGTCACCCTCTATGACAGCTATGCCAACACCCCTCAGGTGATCCGCGAGGGCTTCAATCAGGGATGTCTTGCCGGAGCCAGGCGCTGAGATCAGTTCCACCGAGAAAACCCCGTGTTCGTCAAGGTGCTCACGGTTGTGAGTAGCGTATTTCAGGTTTTCCTTCAGGATGTCCTCGCCCACATCTATCACCTGGTTTCCCTCCTCACATCCGCATTCCTCGCACATGTCATACCTCCATTTCAATCCTATCAAGGCTCAGCTCGTCCCCGGCCAGGAGCCTCGTCCTGCCAGATCCGCACGCCGGGCATATAAAGACATAATCAACCGGTTCAAAATCCTTCCCGCAGGCCTCGCAGTGGGCTAGGGGTTTTATCGTATCAATAACCAAGGAAGCCTCTCTTGTGATCTTCCTCTCCGGAGCCAGGACATCAAAAGCGTGCTGGAGCAGTTCCGGGACAACCCCGGATATCTCGCCTATTCTAACCCTCACCACCGCAACCCGCCTGGCGCGGTGCTTTCTGGCTGTTTCCTCAACGAGATCCAGGAGGCTATCGCAGACGGTCACCTCGTGCATTCCAGTATCTCCCTGATCTTTGCGGCCGCCAGTGGAATCGCGGCCCGGACATCCGGATGCATATCTCCACCTATGGTATATGGGTCAAAAACCTCTATCCCCACGACAGTTATCCTATCCGGAAGGGCCAACCCAAGCCTCTTGCCCACCGTGAGCGCATCCGAGAGGCTTATGTAGTGTGGCGATGGACCCAGAGGGGGCCTGTCCGATGGAACCATATCAAAAACCCTTATTCGTCCGGGAACGGGATCAGGTGGGGTAAAAGCGTCAACAACAATAGCCCTCTGGTATCCATCAAGGTAGTCCAGGAGGTAAAGCCCGGAGACGGATGTGGTCTTGATATCAGCCAGGCCGTCAAGTCTGGACTCAAGGGCTTCCGCTACACGGATGCCCACCGCGTCATCGGCCATGATGTCGTTTCCGAGACAGAGAACGAGGGTCCTCAAGGGTTATTATTATAAAGCTCCCGGTGGTCTGATTTATAATTTGAGGATGAAGGGCGAGATGTTTCAAATGCTCACTATCCTCTATTGGGCTGGAATCCTGCTGGCAACAACGAGCCTTTTTCTGCTCCTTCCCCTGCCGTGCATCCAGCAGTTCTGCAACAAGTATGCATCTTTCGTGCGCGCTATCCCTCCTGTGGTGGTGGCTTCCTACATCTTTGTTTTCGGGTGGAAGAGGGAAGGCGCTGGAATAAAGGGCATAATCTGGGATAGTTTCGTCGCCAGCGCAATGGTATGGGCCTTTTTCTTTGTATTTACGCTATGCCTTTTGGTTCTGGTTTCTCTGTCTCAGCGTATAGGAAATTCCGTAAAATAGGCCCTATTCTTACTCATCAATGCTCCAGGGTTTTCCCCTGGTGTTCGCGGACAAAAAGCATCATCCGGAATGCATCCCGGAACTCGTCGCCACCGTGCCTTGGCTTTGTCATAGATAGATCGTGGGCCAGGGCCTCTGTGGATTTCAAGTGAACCGTGGCCCACGGTTTCCTTATAATCTCAGAGTGAACCCCGGCGAGAAAAAGGCTATTCTGTTCGCGCTCGGCTCGTTTCTTCTCGGAATACTCATTCTGTTCCTGGCCAGACTAGCCCTGCACTCAAGGCCCTTGAGGCCGGAGGACTTCCCCAGGACAGAGGAGACTTACATAAAGAGGGTCAACCTGAACACCGCGACGGCCGCGGAGCTGGAGAACCTTCCGGGAATAGGGCCAAAAACGGCCGAGGGGATAATCCAGCTCAGGGAGTCCAGGGGCAAATTCAACACGATAGACGAACTCCTTGAGGTCAAGGGGATGAGCGAGAAAAAGCTGGAGGCCATAAAACCCTTCCTTGAAATCCGGTAGGGGCAGGTCTTGTGCCTGCCCCGCCAAAGGCCCCTGTGCCGCGCCGATGTTCGTTGCCGCAAAGGGTTGGCCTGGCTTATAATTTATCCCTCCGGGGCGTAGCGCAGATTGGTAGCGCGCATGGTTCGGGACCATGAGGCCCCCGGTTCAAGTCCGGGCGCCCCGACTCTCAGAAGCGTGTGGGGAGCATCTGATCCGTGACGATCCTGAACGCGTCCGGCTTTAGCGTCGCCGAGCACCTTCAGGCGAGGCGACTGGAACAAGTCCGGGCGCCCCGACTCTCAGAAGCGCGCGGGGAGCATCTGATCCGTGACGATCCTGAACGCGTCCGGCTTCAGCGTCGCCGAGCACCTTCAGGCGAGGCGATATGTGTCAGTGCCGCAGGGGCTTTCGGTGAACTCCTTGACCAGCAATGAATGAGATGGGGAGGTAAAAAACGGGCCGAGCTGTTGACAAAGGCCTT
>CBFGJU010000288.1:0-1759 GCA_965649155.1 Caldifarciminota bacterium
GATATCGGCCATTGAGGCGGTAGGGATCTCTGCCTCTTCTTCCCTTTCGCGTTTTCTGAATCCAACCATTTTACACGTATTCCTTGACAACGCCCTTCTCGGTCAGATACTCTATGAGGGCGTTGGAGGCTTCCTCTATCTTTCTCTGGTAGGAGTTGGTCCTGGTGGCGAAGATACTGTAGAAGAGCGAAACCGGCGCCGCGATCATCAGTCCGGTAGCTGTTGTTATCAGGGCTTCGGAGATACCCGAGGCCACCAGGGTGGGCTCAACCTCGCCCGCGAGGGCTATTGCCTGGAACGCCCGGATCATACCTGTGACGGTTCCGAGGAACCCGAGGATCGGGCCGAGGGTAGCGCACGCGGCCAGGTAGATCATTCCCCTGTCCAGGAAAGCGAGCTCGGAGAGGGCCTTGCGGACCATGGCTTCCTCAACGACGGCCCTGCCCTTCTGGGTCTTCTCAAGGCCAGCGGCCAACACCTTGGCCACGGGGCTTTTGTTCTGGTAAAGGTGCTCAAGGGCCTCTTTGACGCCCTTCTCCTCTATGATCTCAATGATTTCCTTGACCAGCTTCTCCGGGTTGGCCCGAGCGGATATGAAGAGGGCAAACAGCCTTTCCAGGATGAACACGAGGCCTATTATTGCCACGGCCAGGAGGGGCCACATCATTGACCCGCCCTTCACAAAGTAGTCTATCAGACCTGTCATCTTCTTTTGCCTCCTAACAGCTTTTGTCTGGCCGAAATTTTACTACACGGCCCTCACCCGTTGCAAGCTGTCAGTTGCTCCCCCTCCCCCTTCCTGGCAAAGAGCCAGGCTTTGGCCTGGCGCCAGGATTTGCCAACCGTAAATGGGGATCAGCGAGGACTTGCCTTGCGTGCCCCGAATGTTTTATGATTTGGAAGTTGAAGTTATAGAAGAGGTGATCTGAAATGGTATGGTTATCCCTAACAACGAACATGCTCCTGGGTCTTCTCTTCGCTAGGGCTTATGGCCAGTCAGGCTGGGACCGCGCCTATTCGGTTATCCAGACCTCTGATGGTGGCTATGCCTTTGCTGGAATCACAGAATACCAGAGCGCTGGCGGATACGATGTCCTTGTTGTCAAGCTGAATTCATCCGGGGTAATCCAGTGGGCAAAGGTCTATGGTGGAATCCGGGATGATATCGCCTATTCGCTGATCCAGACAACCGATGGTGGCTACGCGGTTGCCGGGACGAGCTGGAGCTTTGGTTCCGGGGCCTCGGACGCCGATTTCTTCCTGTTCAAGCTCAGTTCCGGAGGCTCGCTTCAGTGGGCCAAGGCCTACCATTTCGGAGACACTGATTACGGATACCGCATTATACAGACAACCGATGGCGGGTTCGCGCTCGCGGGCAAGATCTACTATAGCGAACCCTGCGACGATGAATACTACCTGATCAAGACAGCCTCCGACGGGAGCGTCCAGTGGACACGCACATACGGTTTCTCCAACCAATACGAGACCGCCCGGTCCGTAGTCCAGCTGAGCGATGGAAGCTATATGGTTGCTGGAACCGCATATAACCTGGGAACTAGCGGGAACGATCGTGGCGTCTTTGTGGTCAAGGCCTCATCCGATGGCTCGCCCCAGTGGTATAAGGCGTATCGCAATCCTGACATGGACTACCTGGTCTATTCCTTGTCCGTAGCCCTCACCGGCGACTACATGATCGGCGGAATAGCCGTCAATCCAGGAACCGGCCGCTCAGATTTCTTCGCTTTGATGCTGAATCCCG
>CBFGJU010000289.1:0-1758 GCA_965649155.1 Caldifarciminota bacterium
AGCGTAGCGAAGTGCCCCCGGCGCCCGCTGTTAATCCATTTGAGCTTGCGCTCATTAGTCCCACTGGGCTACAACCCGCATCGGGATAGGATTTCCGATTCATGCAGGATCCGGGCTGTAAAACCCTTACTTGTTCTGTCAAATCCAACTTTGACACTCCGTATTCTCCTAAGCCCTTGCTGGACAAGGAGTTAGGTAAAATCAGGCCGTAAAAATTGGCACCATGTTTTTGAGTGAAACCGGGACTGGCCAGAAACTAAATCCTGATTTTACGCGGTTTTACGAGGATCAGGGTTTTGGCGTCAAAGTTGAGTAATATCTCGCGGGGCCAGAAACCCTGCCCGGATGGGAGACCTTGCGGAGGGAAACCCCTCACTCCGTTGTGCTCACCATCAGCCAGATCGCGCCTCCGAAGAACAGCGCGCCCGCCAGAGTGCCGAAAAGTCCCCCCGTGAACGCGGCCTTGTTCTGCGCGGCGTCTGCTCTAGCAGTGTAGCATCTGGAATACAGAGTTCTCTGGTCCTTGGGGACGCTGGAGAGAATATCGTATGGAGGGGAGGGCTTCCTCAGGAGGGCCATGAGAAGCGGGATGCCGGAGATGCACGCGCCCTCGCCAGCGAACATGTAGCCTAGGCCGGGTGCGTCAAACGATGTGTCCTGGGACATGATCAGGGGAGCACTGATCATCACGCCTCCCCACATGCCAGCGATGAACCCCCAGTAATAGAAAGGCCTCGGGTTGTAATAGACGACCGCGTCCTCCTGCGCATCCTGGCAGGTGTCCGCGGGCGCGAGCGAGGGGGCCGCCAACAAGGCTAAGAAAGCGAGTGATATTCTGGCTTTCATTGGCTTCCTCCTTCTGTCAGGGCAATTATGGCCACCATTCCCGTGTAAATGGCCATTCCCGCGACAACACCTATGGTAACATCCCTCATTTCCATGTTCTGGATCGCGCTCCTGTAGCAAGCGCTGTAGTATCTCGTGTCCTCGTCCGCAACCCCTGAGAGCGCGTCTGGCGGCGGATAGGGATTGGTGTTGGCGGCCATGCCCATGGCTATTGAACCGCCGAGCACCGAGAAGAAGCCGCCGATGCAGCCCCCGACCAGCCAGCCCGTTGATTTGTAGTGGGCGAGGGCATCCCGGCTTGCCTTTTCTGCCAGCTCGGCCCTGCTCGCGCCCCAGGCAGACGTGGCCAGGAGCGAGGTGGACAGAATCGTTCCCATGATTATTCTCATCGTAATCCTCCCTTTCGCAGAGCTCTCAATTATAGCTCCCCGGCTCACCTGGCTTCAACCAGAAATTGCAACCTGTTCACCCCACGCGTTATAATTTCACTCTAGGGGCCGTAGCTCAACTGGGAGAGCATCAGGCTGGCAGTCTGAGGGTCACGGGTTCAAGTCCCGTCGGCTCCATTCTCCTTTGCTCGTTGCCGGTCAGAAATATTTCCTGAATAAATTCGCGACTTTTGCCCAGCTATTGACCTTTCTCCTCGTTTAGTTTGGGAAATTTCGGCTCACAATGAATGAGGGCCTTTCCCGGTCTGGTCTTGGCACGCCGAAATCGGAACCAGGATACAGGTCAGCTGATTATGGGCGTAAATCAGGGAATCTAAAACCTGGCGTTAAGTTAAACCATTCTGAGGCCATACGGGTGAAGGATCACTTTCTCTTTACCTTCTTGAGGATGTTCTTGAATGTCTCTTCTGTCTCATCCGGGAGGAACTCAAGGCCCACCACATCGCCCTCAGGGGAAACCGCT
>CBFGJU010000290.1:0-1729 GCA_965649155.1 Caldifarciminota bacterium
AAATAGGGCAGACACAAAGCTTGAACCCCTCGGCTACCCCTCCAGGTTTTAACCTGCCGCGTTCAATACATCACCGCGTATAAAACCATGTTGACCCCCATCCTGAACGCCTGCTCTCGGACCTCTGGCGGGTCGTCGTGCGCGGCAGTCCAGCCGTCCGAGACATTGGAATTATATGTGTAATAGACCGCGAGCCTCCCCGCGATGAATATCCCGAACCCCTTTGGCGGGCCCTCGTAGTGCTCGTGGATCTTCGGCGGGCCCTCCAGGTCATAGAAAATGTGATATATGGGATGATCAAACGGAACCTCCTCAAGGGCCTTGTCCGGAAAAACCTTCTTTATCTCCTCCCGGAAGGATTCGTCCATGCCATAGTCGTCGTCAGCATAGAGAAACCCTCCCCCCTCAAGGTATTCGCGCAGGGCCTCGCGCTCCGCGTCCGTGAGCCTTATTTTGCCGTGGCCGGTCAGATAAAGGAAAGGATACCCGGAGAGTCCGGGGTCTGTGAGCGAAACTATTCTCTCCTCGGTTGCCAGCCTCAGGCTCGTCCGGGCGTTTATCTGGCTCGCCAGGTTGGGCAAAGCATCCTGATCGTTATACCAATCTCCGCCCCCTCCATATTTTACCCTCGCCAGGGCTATCTGACAGATAAGAAGCGCTATCACTTCGCGACCGGGAACACCGCGCTCCAGGACCCTGTCCTGGCAACATATACCCCTGGTGGCAGGTCAGGTGCTTTCCAGGTGCCCATTCCTCCGGAGAGCTCCGCGCTGGCAACCAGCCTTCCGGCCGCGTCGTAGAGCGAAAGCCCGTGCTTGCCCTCGGGCAGGCAGTAGAGGATTCCGGCCCCCGGCGCCCAGAACAGCCCAAACCTGGTTATGTCCCTTCCTCCCTCAGAGACCCTGACCTGGTAATCATCCAGCTTCCACATTCCCCTGCCGTGTGTGGCAACGAAAAGGGCCTGATGCTGGAAATCAAAGTCCATGTCGTATATCTCTGCTCCGCACATCCCTGTTCCGAGAGTGTCCCAGGTCGCGCCCTGGTCAGCCGAATAGAGAACAATTCCGCCCTCGCCAGCAACCATGATCATGGGCGGCCAGAGGTCGTAGTCAACTGTCATGGCCCTCACCAGGAAGTTGAA
The DNA here is from genome assembly GCA_965649155.1 of Caldifarciminota bacterium. Taxonomy (GTDB): domain Bacteria; phylum Hydrothermota; class Hydrothermia; order JBDRYB01; family JBDRYB01; genus JBDRYB01. The sequence continues at coordinate 1,142 of CBFGJU010000290.1, forward strand.
TGTCTTTACCAGTTCCCATGTCTTGCCCGTGTCAGAGGTGTGGTATAGCCTAGAGGAAGTGCAGATGTAGGCCTCCCTGGGGCCGTTTGGGTTTATTTTTATGCTCTCTATGGGCTGGTTTGCGCCCGGCGACCTGTTGAGCCAGGTGCTACCTCCATCGGTTGAAACCGACAGCTTGCCGTCAGACGCGCCCACAAAGATTATGTCAGGATTCTGGGGGTTGATCTCCGCGGATATGAGGTTCCCAGAGCCCCAGGTGAGGTCGCCTGATATCGCGGTCCAGCTCACGCCGGAGTTCGTGCTCCTCCAGATCCTGTATGTTCCCGCGAATATGGTGCTCCTCTCGGCCGGGTGGGTGAAGAAGGCCCCTGATGCCCATGAAGCTCTGTCAGAGCCGTTCCAGGGGCCGTGTGTGTCCCTGTTGTAATACCCGTTCACGAACCTGTATGGCCCGCCGAATCCCTGGTAGGTAGCGAAGGATGTGTCAAGCCCGACCACAGCGTCTATCTCAAAGAGCTGCGGCCCGCCATCGCCGGAGAGAATAACCCGCCAGACATCCGAACCCTCCCTCCTCGGAGAACCGTTGTC
>CBFGJU010000291.1:0-1712 GCA_965649155.1 Caldifarciminota bacterium
AGAAAGGCCCGCATCTTCGTGCCTTTGGTGACTATGAGGCGCTGGTTGAACTCGTCCAGTATGTCTATGAGGCTGTCCAGGGCCTGGGTCGCCAGCTTGGGATCCCTGTCAGTGTATTCAAGGATTATCATGCCTGAAGGGGTCACCCTGGTTGAGAGGTGCCGCTCAAGGGTCAAGAGCGCGTCGTCAAGTGTCTTGTCCTTGTAGCGCTTGTCCAGGCTGAGGCGAACAATCAAGCTCTCCCTCACAGAACGGGAATTAAGGAGATCATAATATATGTCCGAGGGGGTTGTGAGCATCCCGCCGGTCGCGATCATAGCGCTTATCCCGCCCTGTGAAGCAACGGTTCCGCCAAGAAGAACAACGGTTCCCTCGTCAATGGAGGGCATCAGGACTGCCTGCGCGGTGTATCTGTATGGGGTGACGAAAACAGAAACCAAGGCCGCGATGACCGCTATAACAAGATTGCCGTAGATCAATCCCCTCCAGGAAATACCGGTCTCAAGTGCCGCCTTCAAGCGCTCTTTCATCTCTCCACCGGCACAACTTCCTCGGAAGCCTCTGGGGGCGAAAGCGCGAGGCCGAGCCTGTGGCCTGACCTGTTGTAGCCAACTATCCTGTATGATTTCGCCAGCTTGCCGCCAGGCAGGGTATCCAGGGGCACATAGACAACCAGGCCGGGGATCGCCTCTCCGGGAGGCTCAGAGCCAGCAGGAAGCACGAGGAGCGCGTCACCGCCGAAGGGGTTCTCAATTCCGGTCTCATCCAGCGCGGCCGCGACAGAGTAATCGCTAATCAGCGTGTCCACTGCCTCGCCCACGGTCGTGGCCAGGTCAACCGGATAAGCGGCCGCCAGGGACCTGAACTCCTCAAGCTTGCCCTGCAGGGCATACATGTTCTCGGTGACCCTGGTGACGAGGAGCTCCTCCTTGACAGAGAGGAATCTCCACATTGCAAAGGAAAGCAGGGCAAAGAAGAGAACAATGAGAATCAGATTGCCCCTGTTCTTCATGGGCAAAGCATAAAGCAAGGGTTGGGGATGGAGCAACCACTGCATACGGAAAACAGGAGACGCGACCTCAACCGACAACTGGAAAGGGGAACCTGACAACCGATATAATTTCCCCGTGCGCAAAGAAAGGGGCTGGAACGAGCTCAGGCCAATCACACTGGAGCCGGACTACATCAAGGACCCGGAGGGCAGTTGCCTGGTAAAATACGGGGAGACATGGGTCCTCTGCGCCGCTACGGTCTCGGAAGGGGTTCCCAAATGGCTGTCCGGCAGTGGCCAGGGTTGGGTGACCGCGGAATACGCCCTTTTGCCCAGAGCAGTTCCGGAGCGAAAGGAGCGCAGGCTGGGCGGCAGGGAGAAGGAGATAGCGCGGATTATAGGCAGATCGCTCCGGGCAGGGGTTGATCTCAAAGCCCTGGACGGTTTCACGATAACCGTGGACTGCGATGTAATCCAGGCAGACGGGGGAACGAGGGCCGCGTCGGTGACCGGAGGATTCGTGGCCCTGGTGAGGGCGCTTGAGCACATGAAGAAGGTGGGGATACTTGACCGGATACCTGTGAGGGAATTCCTGGCGGGGGTCTCGGTCGCGCTGGTGGGAAAGCAATTGTTCCTTGACCCGGACTACAACGAGGACCTGAGCGCGACCGCGGATGCCACATTTGTCATCTCCGAGAAGGGAAACCTGGCAGAGCTTCAG
>CBFGJU010000292.1:0-1700 GCA_965649155.1 Caldifarciminota bacterium
CGCGGTGGGCGTAGCTCAATTGGTAGAGCACTGGACTGTGGCTCCAGGGGTCGGGGGTTCAAAGCCCCTCGCCCACCCTTTGGTTATCGGTTATCAGTTTTCGGTTGTCAGTTAAGACCAGAAAGCAATCATGTCGCTTGAGATAATCCCCCTCGCGTCCGAAAGCTGGCCAGGTGTCAGGAGCTCCTCTGTCCTGGTGAAAACCCCGGATGTTTCAATCGTGATAGATCCTGGTTGTGCCCTTGGCCCCAGAAGATACGGCCTGGCCCCCCACAAACTGGAACTGGACGCGCTTGATCTTGCCTGGAAGACGATCTCAAGCGCGCTTGAAGAATCAGAGCTCGTTGTTATAACCCACTATCACTACGATCACCTTAATCCGGATCACCCGGAGCTCATGAGGGGCAAGACCCTCCTGGTGAAGGATCCGGAGAACTCCATAAACTTCAACCAGAAGAAGAGGGCAGGGGAGTTCCTGGACGGACTGGAATTCTCCGTGGCTGACGGGAAAAGTTTCAGGTTTGGCGAGACCGAGCTGATTTTCTCCGGGCCCGTGCCCCACGGCCAGGAGGGAGCGAAAACAGGTTGGGTAGTATCTCTGGCAATCAAGCAAGGGAACGAAAGCTTTCTTTATGCTTCTGATGTTGGCGGAATTCAGACCGAAACCCAGTTTGCCTTCATGGCTCATAATTGTTCTGATGTTCTCTACATTGATGGGCCCTTGACCTACATGGGGATAGGGGAGCTACGCATTTCAATTGGCTATTTGTCGCGGGTTATAAAGGAGCTCAGGCCTGAAACCCTCATCCTTGAACATCACCTTCTCCGCGACTTGCGCTGGCGAGAGAAAATGGCTCAGGTCATAGACCTAGGAGAGAGCGAGGGAATCAGGATAACAACGGCCGCGGGGTTCGCGGGCAAGCCGGAAACCTTCCTTGAGGCGCGGAGGAAAGAGCTCCACGAAGGCCAGGCACGGGGACATTCTCCCACAATATAATTTTCGGGTGATCATATATGGCGTCAATCCGGTCCTTGAGTGTCTCAGGAGTGCCGGGCAGAAACCCCAACGAATACTGGTGGCAGAGGGAAGAAGGTTGCCGCCGGAGCTCAGGTCTGCCATTGATGGGGCTGGCCTCAGACCGGAGAATGTGCCCAGGGGCCGCCTGGACCGCCTGGCAGGCACGAAAAAGCACCAAGGGGTAGTGGCTATAATCCCCCCTGTGGAATATGTGTCCGCGGAGACATTCCTGGGCCTCCTGATTGAGAAAAGGGGAGTTGGGCTCCTTCTCCACGACATAGAGGACCCTGGAAACATCGGCGCGATAATCCGGACCGCGGAATTCCTGGGCGCGGCGGGCGTTGCTATATCCGGAGCGCACACTCCAGGGGTGACCGAGATCAGCGTCAAGGCATCTGCTGGAGCGGTATTCCACCTGCCCCTTTGCAGGTTGGGAAATCCAAAGGGGTTTATCAGGGAATTCAAGTCCGCAGGCGGTTGGGTGGCTGGGATTGAACTTGGTGGCGATGACATAGCTTCCGCCGATCTCCCCAGGCCGCTCCTGCTCGTCCTTGGCTCCGAGGGAAGGGGACTGCCTGAAAAGCTCCGGGAGAAGTGCGACTTCATCCTGACAATACCCGGCAAGGGCAAGACAGGTTCCCTTAATGTCTCAGCCGCGGGAGCCATAGCCTTGTGGGCAGTG
>CBFGJU010000293.1:0-1696 GCA_965649155.1 Caldifarciminota bacterium
GGTCTTCCTTTCAGGCTCATGAGTAACGGGTGGCTTTTCCTCGCCCCATGGTGTTGCAATTTTTTCAAGCACATCGCCCAGAGCCACCCTGATAAACTTTTCCCTCAGATTTTTATCCTTTTCTCCCTTGCAAACCTTGCTGATAGTCTTGATTGCCTTCTCCAGCAAGGTTTTATGCGAGGGATGGAACAGAGGAAGAAGATCATATCCGCCATTGTTGTCAATCTTGTCCTCAATTCTCAGATCAAAGACCTTTTTTTCGGAGGCCGGATCGCCCTCCCAATACCTGTCCAGAAGTATCCAGCGCTCACCATCGGTAATCAGGCCAAACCTGATCTCGGCAAGCTTGCAATACGCGAGAAGCTTTTCCAGATGCTTATCAAGGTTCTCGCCAAAGGCCTTGGCTTCCAGGACAATGTAGATTTGACCCTTGTGCATCAGCGTATAATCAGGATACTCATCCCCCCTTATCCCCTTAACCGGGCAATCCTCTCTGAGCTCATCAGGTTTCCATCCCCAGACCTCATAACCGGCCCACGCTAGCAGGGGTTCTATAAGCAGTCTCTGGGTCTCTTTCTCGTTTGGAGCCTGCCCCCTGAGCGCCTTCAGGTTTTCCAGGGCCTTCTTCAGCCAGAACTGCCTATCTGTTTCCGCCATTCCGAAATTATAAGCTCCCCCGGAAGGGACATTCAACAAAGAAACCATGGAGGAGGCCCTCAAAAGGGAGAACGCCGAGCTCAAGGAGGTCATAGCTGACCTGACAATAAGGAATGCCACACTAAAAAAGTCTTGGACGGGTCAGGATGAGCCCGGCTGTTCATGCTGAGCTTATGTCCCTGACCCAGATGGGTCTCAGCCTTAAGGGGGCCTGCGAGACCATGGGAGTAGCCAGGGCCTCTTATTACAGATACCTACGGCGTCTTGAGGTGAAACGCGAACCCATAAAAAGCCGGAGGCGGGGTTTGGTTTCTTGCCTCAATGAGAAGTTTCTATACGCTACCCCACCGAGGGCTACAGGCTGATATGGGCGAGGTTGATAAGGTCTGACTGCAAGGTCTCTCAGTCCTCGGTTTATCGGATACTCAAGGAAGGGCCTGCTCCTACTTCTCGCAATACGGCGCGTTCAGGAACTTCGCGAGGTCCTTCCCCTCATTCCAACGCTTGTAACAACACGCCACGAGAGTGCCATTTGATTGTTGTTCAACATAGAAATAACCCTTTTCTATGTAAAACAGATAGTAATACTCGCTCACCCACTTGTCTCCCTCCAAGTAACCGAGCTCCAAGCTTATCATGTTCATCTCCCTGGTTTTTGGGTCGTAAAAGTTGGAGAGCCTGAGTCGCCTGGGTTTACCAGTGCTGGTTGGTTCCTGGTTCAGTGAGTAATAGCAAACCTTCTCGCCCTTATTGTTCGTGTAGACGCTGGTTTCAAGCACAAAATCGCCATTGCGAGCGTTTTTCTCCGCTGTCCGGAGAATCTCTATGAACGCGTCCACGGTCGCCGCATCCTCGTAACAATTTACCTTCCCCGAGTATGATGGCATCCCCAGGATCTCCTCAAGGCTCTTTTCCCCCCCCAATTCCTTGAAGATGCACTTCGTGAGAGTAGTACCATCTGGACCGAAGCACTGCACATATAGACAATCATTCCATATGGAGAATTGCCATCTACCAGCTTTCATCCACTCACCATAAT
>CBFGJU010000294.1:0-1692 GCA_965649155.1 Caldifarciminota bacterium
ATCTCGGCATCGCTCATCCGGTCGCGAGTCCACCCAAGCGCCACCCGGGCCCTCGGGTTCAGGTCATCAAAGGTGTCAGGGTCAAAAAGGGCTGTGTCGTGGTTTCCCCTGAGCATGAAGCGTGTTCTTGCCTTGATAAGGTCAAGGACCTCGGAAGGCTGTGGCCCGTATCCGACCGCGTCCCCGAGAAACCAGATCTCATCAGGTTTGACGAACTCATCTATGTCCGCGAGAACGGCCCTGGTAGCCTCAAGGTTGCCGTGCGCGTCGGAGAGTATTGCTATCCTCATTGTGGGGTCTCGGTTTTCATCGCCCTGAGAATGCCGTCCAGAACGCCGTTGACGAATCCGGGGGACCTGTCCGTGGAAAGGGACTTCGCTATCTCTATTGCCTCCGAGATGACAACCGCGTGGGGTGTCTTGCCGGACATGAGCTCCGCGGCCGCGGCCTCTATTATGGCCCTGTCCAGGAACAACATCCTCTCCGGCTTCCAGCCGGGGCACGATCTCTCAAGGAGCGCGGTTATGCGTTCGCAGGTTTCCCTGTGCGTGTTGACTATAAGCTCAAGGAGGGCGCGCTCGTCGTCCTCAAGGTCCTCGCGCGCCACTACATCCTTCAGGGATTCTTCGGATGGTTCACCAAGGAGATAAAACCTGTATATGACCTCAACCGCAAGCGCCCTCGCGAATCTCCTCTTGGTGAAAGGATAGGTTCCCATCAGGCTGATTGCTGGTTTCTGGTCGCCAGTGGTTTGCAAAGAGAGGGAAGGTTTGGCCTTGGATATATTCTGGTTGAGCAAGGTCTCATAAATGTAGTTACCTATGCCATCTCCTCAAGAAGCTCTTCCATCCTTCTCATCGCGTTCATAAGGGTCTGCCTGGCTTCCTCGCGCGCCTTTGCCTTTATCTGCTCCGCGACGCCTTTCGCCAGACTGATAACCTCTGCGGGACCGCCGACCGCTGACCTGGCTTCCTCAAGCTGAGCCTTCAGATTTCTTATCTCCGCCTTGAGAGCCTCGGCCTCGGCCGGATCCGCGCCAACAGGAGTCATCTCAAGCTGGGCCCGGAGGGACTCGCACTCCTGGCGGAGTATCTCGTTTTCCTGGCGCAGTGCTTCCAGCTCTGGACTGCCAGAGCCATCGGCCTTCAGGGCTTCCAGTTTCTTCTTGTAGGTCTCTATCTCCCCGGTCAAGATGAACATCTGCTCGTCCATCTTGTCCCTCTCAGCCCTTAATTCGTCAACTGCCATGAGCTGGGCACGAAGCTCCCCCATCTGCTCCTCAAGGGTTCTCTTGTCCCTGAGCACCTCCTCCATGCTCTTGGCAACCCTTTCCAGGAATGCCTGGACCTCTGCCTTCTTGAAACCTCCGAACGCGGAGCCGAATGTTGCCCTCCTGATGTCAACCGGGGTCAACTTGGCCGGGGCCGCAGGCGCCTCGGGGGCCGTGGGTTTTTTCTCCTTCTTCTCCTTTTTAGCCATTATTTCCTCCTCAGGTCCGGACAAAATTATAAACCGCGCCACCCGCCTGGGGAAAGTTGACGCGCTAGCTCATAATTATAGCTACCCAACACGGCCCGTCTAGCTCAAAATGAGAGCTACCGAAAGGCTCTATAATCATGGAGGTATGCGTAAAGTGAGCCGATTAAATGGAAACGATGTTCTGATGCGGTATAGGATGAGATACCGCAAGGC
>CBFGJU010000295.1:0-1690 GCA_965649155.1 Caldifarciminota bacterium
GCGAGTGGCCGAGCATCTCCTGAAGCGCCCTGAGGTCGCAACCGCCCATGAGCATGTGGGTGGCGAATGTGTGTCTGAGAATATGCGGGTGAACCCTTTCGGCTATGCCGATGGGGATCGCGTATTTCTTCAGCATCTTCCACAGTCCTATCCTGGAGAGCTTTCCGCCCCTCGCGTTCACAAACAGCCAGTTGGAACCTTTGCCGCGGGTGAGCTTCCCTCTTCCCTCTCTGAGATATGCCTCAATTGCCCTCCTGCATGGGAGGCCGAACGGAACCAGGCGTTCCTTTGAACCCTTTCCCATGACGCGCACAAGGCCCTCGTCCAGGTCAACATCCAGCAAGCGCAGAGAGATGGTCTCGGAGGCCCTGAGGCCCGTGGCATACATGGTCTCAAGTATGGCTTTGTCCCTCAGGCCCAGGGGAGAGCTCGTGTCCGGTTGCGCCAGGAGGGCCTCGGTTTCCTCGTGCGACAGGTAGTCCGGGAGGAGCTTTGATTTTCTCGGCAATTCAAGGAGTTCGGCCGGGTTTGACGGGAAATCCAAAGCGGATGTCAGGAACTTGAAGAAACTGCGCAGGGTTGCCACGGATCGTTCCCTTGATGACGGAGCCTTTCCTTCCGCGTCCAGCCTCACCATGAATTCCGTCAGGAGGGGCAGGGTGATGTCCGGGAGGTCAAGGCCCCTCTCCCCGAGAAACCTGCCCAGGGACTCAAGGTCGTCCCTGTAGGATTCCGCGGTGTTCCTGGAATAACCGCGCTCAGAGAGCAGGTAGCGGAGAAAATCCTCTATCCGTCCAGAGAGCTCCCCAGGAATGGGTTTATCTCCTTTATCTCCCATAAGAATGCCTCCGGGCCGTGGCCGGGCAAAACCCTCAGATCGTCGTCCAGGTTTGTTATAAGGCGCAGGCTTCTCGCCATTTCGCCTTCATCCCCTCCTGGAAGGTCTGTCCTGCCGATTGAGTCAGCGAAAAGGGTGTCGCCAGTGATGGCAACCTGGGCCTCCTGACAGACCAGGCAGATTGAACCGGGCGTGTGGCCAGGCGTTCCAATCACCCCGAATCTCCACCTGCCGCAGGCGACCACATCTCCGCTGGCCAGGATGTTGTCCGGGCCCGGACATTTCAAGGGTCTTCCGATGAACAGGGAAAGGTTGATTGACGGATCCGTGAGTCCGGCCGCGTCTTCCTGCCCAACCATCACGGGCGCGGATGTGAGTTCAATAGCCTCATTCAAAGTTAACATGTGGTCAAAGTGGCAGTGGGTCAGGATTATGCCCACGACCTGAAAGCCCTCAATTATGTCAGCCATTGCTTCTGCTGAGACCGACGGATCAACGAGGATTGCCTCGCCAGTGACCTTGTCGCCCAGGAGGTAGCAGTTGGACCCGAACTCTGTATTGGATCGGCGTTTTCTGATCATCTCATGAACAACCTCCTTATGTCCATAAGGGTCACGGCCACCATCAGGACCCCCACGAGAACCAATCCCGCTATCTGTATCCTGGTGTGCCACTTCGGGGGTATCTTTCGCCGGATTATTCCCTCTATGGAAAAGATGGTAAGGTGACCCCCGTCAAGCGCTGGAATTGGCAAAAGGTTCACAACGCAAAGGTTCACGGATATGAGGCCTGCTGTTGCCAGGAGCCTTTCCGCGCCGAGGGCCCAGCTCTGGCCCACTGCCTTTCCCATCA
>CBFGJU010000296.1:0-1682 GCA_965649155.1 Caldifarciminota bacterium
GCACGGGGCCTGATAGGGCACCCACAAGGGGTGCCCCTACACCTAAAACCATTTTCTGGGGAGGATTCCCGGCCGTTTGCGGGGTTGGAAAACTCTCCTGACCGAGACCTTTGATTCTGTCTGATATGTGGATTTTGCGTTCAAAATGGGCTATAAAAAAGCCGGCCAGATTCGGCCGGCTTCGTTTTGTCCCTGTTTCTGGGTTATTCCAGGACTATGATGTTCCTGGGTTCGCAGATCTCCTTGAGTTCCTTTGGCCAAACGGTGACGGTCACCTCGCCGAGGTGCGCGGTGCGCAGTAGATACATGTAAGTCCGCGCCTGGCCGATGCCGCCGCCTATGGACAGGGGTATCTCGTCATTCATGATGGCCTGGTGATAGGGCAACTCCAGGAAGTGTTCCTGCTTTGTCTCCTTGAGCTGCTGAACCAGTGTCTCCTTCGTCACCCTGATGCCCATTGATGTCAGCTCGTGTCTGCGCCTGGTCACCGGGTTCCAAACCAGGATGTCGCCGTTAAGGCCATGCATCTGCTTGCCGTTCTTGACTATGGTCGGCGTGATCCAATCGTCGTAGTCGGCGGCGCGCATCTCGTGCGGATAGCCGTCGTCAAGGGTATAGCCTATGCCGATGATGAAGATGGCGGGTGCGACCTCTGTTAGCATCTTTGTCTCGCGCTGTTTGCGCGGCAGGTCAGGATAACGCTCAAGTATCTCCTCAGCGTGGAAGAACTCCAGTTTCTTCGGGAAGGGCGGATATTTGTCCGTTGCCAGCGCGGGGAACTCCTTCTGGACCATCTGGCTTGCCTCGTATATGACTCCCCAGATCTTCTCAACGGTTTTCTTGAGATAATCCAGATTCCGGTCCTCGGGCGTGATGACCTTTTCCCAGTCCCACTGGTCCACATAGGAGCTGTGGTCGTGGTCAAGGAAGTAGTCCTTGCGAACCGCGCGCATGTCCGTGCAGATTCCCTCGCCAACCTGGCATTCAAACTGCTTGAGCGCCATCCTCTTCCACTTGGTCGCGGCCTGCACAATCTGCGCCTCTATGCGTTTCTTCAGGCCCAGGCCGCAGGGGAACTCTATTGGCGTGCGCGAGCCGTCGCGATCCAGGTAATCGTTGACGCCGCTCTCCTTTGTCACTATCAGGGGCACCTGGACCATGAACAGGTTGAGCTCCTTGCAGAGGTTTTCCTCAATGAATTGCTTTACCTTGAACAGGGCCTTCATCCGATCCTTTGGCCCCAGGAGGGGCTTGTAATCGGTGGGCAGGATCTTCGCAACCTCTTCGTAGGTGCTCACGCCCGGTCCAGCCAGGTCCTTTGTTTTGTCGTAGCTCTGTTCCATATTCTTTTTTCCTCTCCTATCGTTTTGAGCCAGCCTCCGGAGCGTCACCGACAGCTTTTGGATCTGTCAATTAAGGCTACGCTTCTCATAGGCGGCTACCGAAAGGCTCAGATTGTAAAACAACATGTCAAGCAGTTTCAATTGTTTTTGACCTGATCCATGGGTTTCAGTAAAAGTGAGGCTATACGAGAACCCCAGAGAATTGATAGGCTGGAAAGCCCAACCCGGACGGATTTATGTTAAACTGCGGGGCAGAACCGAAGGTCTCCAAGGCGAAGCCGCAGGAGAGACGAGAACCCCAACCCGTGAGAGCAAAAGGTTCAGATAAACTGCGGGGCA